>NZ_JBBNGE010000039.1:0-32087 GCF_040095255.1 Segatella sinensis
ACCGCTTCTTGTACTACTTGTCTGTTTATGTAAAATCTTTCAAAGAACTCTTTCTTTAGTTGCTTAGAGTAATACTTAATTTCTCAAAAGCGATTGCAAAAGTACTAACTATTTTCCATTTCACCAAATTTTTCGAGAAGAAAGTTGCATTTTCTTTTGATTTTTAACAGTTATAAACATCTACAACTCATAAAAATCACTCTTCACCTTATTATATATATTGATAAGCGTATAAACAAATCAAAGCAAGGTGACATGATTAGCTGCAATATCTACCAACTTTTTTCGTCTTGCCACACCTATAATATAAAGTGCATCCTTAGAAGAACAATGAAAGTGCTTTTTCACCCCCTTTACAAGTTCGTCCTTCGTAATAGAACGCACTCCTGCGGGATATGCTCCACGCACAGCCTTCTCAATATCTCCCATATTAAACTCATGATGACGCTTATGGAAGTAAGACGACACCATGACCGCAAACACAATCACCAAAACGATGATAAAAAATAATACTGACTGACTCATGATAATAAACTTTAATCGGTTAAAACTATAACTGCTATCGCTATTTTTCTGCAAAAATAAGAAAAAAAAACGTAAAGCAGTTCACTTTCTCCCGTTTTTTTACAGAAAAAGGTTATTTTTTTATCGTTTTTCTCAATTATTTGTTGATAATCCAAAAATATTGTGTATTTTTGCAGCAAAGGAACGCCATTTACATATGACACTTCCCCACTAACAATAAAAGTATAACCATAAAAACATAGAGAAAATGCAAGAAACTGTAAAGAAAGTATTGACAGGTGACTTCAATCGAAAGAAGGCTCTGATGTTTCTCATCACAGCCTTAGCCACAATTCTGGTATGGAACTTACCCATCGACAGCTTTGGAATCGAGGGTCTCACTGTTGTACAACAACGTGTAATCGCCATATTCGTAATGGCAGTGATGCTATGGCTCACAGAAGCAATTCCAGCTTGGGCCACCTCAGTAGTTATCATTTTTGTACTGCTATTCTTCGTCTCCGATTCGGCTTTTGCCGTTATGCAAGGCTCAGAGGGCGAGTACGGCAAACTATTGGACTACCAAGGTGTAATGGCATGTTTCGCCGATCCAACAATCATACTCTTCCTGGGAGGTTTCATACTAGCCATCGCAGCTACCAAAAGCGGTCTTGACGTACTGATGGCAAAAACATTGATTGCCCCATTCGGCAAGCGCTCGGAAAACGTACTATTGGGGTTTATGCTCATCACCGGTATTTTCTCCATGTTTATCTCCAACACGGCCACAGCTGCAATGATGCTTACCTTCCTAACCCCTGTATTCAAGTCGCTCCCTGCTAACGGAAAAGGAAGAGTAGCACTGACTATGGCCATTCCTATAGGAGCTAACCTCGGTGGCATGGGAACCCCTATCGGAACTCCTCCTAACGCTTTTGCCTACAAGGTTCTCAATGATCCCGCAGGCTTAAACCTCGGAATAGGTTTTGGAGAATGGATGGCAATTATGGCTCCGATGGTTATCATCATGCTTTTCTGCGCATGGTTTATCATCCGCAAGATGTTCCCATTCTCACAAAAGACTATAGAATTAAAAATCGACGGCAATATAAGTCACAATTGGCGTACAATAGTTGTAGGTGCCACATTCTTCCTTACCATCCTTCTTTGGGTATGTGGCAAGCAACTTGGTGTCAATGCCAACACAGTGGCTATGCTTCCAATTGCCGTTTTTGCCTTTACCGGCGTGGTAACAGCCAGCGACCTGAAAGATATAGATTGGGCCGTCATCTGGATGGTTGCCGGTGGTTTTGCTCTCGGTCTCGCCATGAATGGAACCGGCTTAGCAGAAAATGCAGTAAACAGCATCCCATTCGCAGAATTTAACCCATTAGTAATTATGGTGGTCTCTGGATTAGTTTGCTTCATACTAAGTAATTTTATCTCAAATACAGCAACTGCCGCCCTGCTCATCCCGATTCTTACCGTAGTATGTTCAGGAATGGGCGACAAGTTGACTTCTATAGGAGGGACCCAAACTATCCTCATAGGCGTAGCAGTAGCAGCCTCTTGCGCTATGTCGCTTCCAATCTCTACTCCACCAAATGCCATTGCCTACTCCACCGGTCTTATCCAACAGACAGACATGGTGAAAGCAGGTCTTACCGTGGGCGTGCTAAGTATGGTAATCGGCTATACTGTACTCATCACATTCTGCCGTCTTGGCTTTATGTAAAAAAGAAATTTTAAGAAGTATTAAATATCGGCACTGCAAAATAAACTCGTTTTTATTTTGCAGTGTCTTCTTTTTACCGTAACTTTGCACCCATGAAAAAGATAGTTATTGGAATAGATGTCGGCATTTCTACTACAAAGATAGTAGGAATAGACGAGAGCGGGATGGTTATCAGCCCTATTCGCATCAAGGCCACCGACCCTATCACCTCCTTATATGGAGCTTTTGGAAAATATTTACACGACAACAAAATTAGCCTCGACGAGGTAGAACAAGTTATGCTCACCGGTGTAGGTTCTGCTTACATTGATGAACGAATCTATGGTCTGCCTACATCGAAGAGCGAAGAGTTTGTTGCCGATGGACTCGGTGCACGATACGAAAGCAAGCTTGAGCGTATGATTGTGGTAAGTATGGGCACAGGAACCTCCCTCGTAAAGTGCGACGGCAAAGAGATCAAGCACATCGGCGGCATTGGTATTGGTGGAGGAACACTAGCAGGCCTGAGCCGAATTATGCTCAAGACCGATGACATCAAGCAGATTGTAAACCTTGCCAAAAACGGTGATGTATCAAAAATCAATCTGCTAATAGGAGACATCAGCGCCAAACCTTTACCTGGACTTCCCATGAATGCAACAGCATCGCTCTTCAGTAATGCCAAAGCCAACGCCTCCCGTGAAGACATAGCAATGGGGCTTATATGGATGGTATTACAGAGCATCGGCTCAGCAACCATACTCTCCTCCCTAGAATCAGGTATCAAAGATTTTGTAATGATAGGTAACCTGACACTTTTGCCACAATGCAGAGAAGTATTTCCTGCTATGGAAAAACTCTATGGTGTAAGATTCAGAATCCCTAAATATTCAGAATTCTGCACTGCCATAGGTGCTGCACTAGACTATAAAAACAAGACCGAATTATCTTAAAAGCAGGTTCAAACCATACCTTCATATCAAGAAGGAGCAAGTTACAAAACGGCGCACAACACCACAACACCAAGCTACATACAAGGCACAACACCACAATGCGCTGAAACTGAACAGATTAATCATTTTGGGAAACCGCTCTTAGAACAAGTTTCCCAAAACGATTTTTCAAACACCTGATACTCAACGACTTAATATTTTTTAACACAAGAAAAGTTGTCCAAAACGTACAACTTTCATTTTAAATTCTTATCTTTGCATTGTCGAAAAGATGGTATTTATAGCCACCTTCAAGCATAAAGACTTAGTATCAAGCAATTTAAATATCAATTATAAAAGTAACACAAGAAATGATTCAAACTGTAGTTAAACGTGACGGACGCATCGTTGGTTTCAACGAGCAAAAAATTATGGCTGCCATACGCAAAGCCATGTTACATACCGATAAGGGGGAAGACTCCTCTTTAATAGAGCAAATCACTGACCACATCGCCTATCGCGGCAAGAGCCAGATGAGCGTAGAAGCCATCCAGGATGCCATCGAGCTGGAACTTATGAAGAGTGCCCGCAAAGATGTTGCTCAGAAATATATTGCCTATCGTAACCAGAGAAACATTGCCAGAAAAGCTAAGACCCGTGACGTATTCATGAGTATTGTCAATGCAAAGAACAATGACATCACCCGTGAAAACGCCAATATGAATGCTGACACTCCAGCTGGCATGATGATGAAATTTGCTTCAGAAACCACTAAACCATTCGTTGACGATTATCTCCTTTCCCAGGAGGTACGCGACGCCGTTTCACATAACTACATCCACATCCACGATAAAGACTATTATCCAACCAAGAGTTTGACTTGTGTTCAGCACCCATTGGACGTAATTCTCAAGCATGGATTCACTGCAGGCCATGGCTCTAGCCGTCCTGCTAAGCGAATCGAAACTGCAGCCGTATTAGCATGTATCTCTCTAGAGACTTGCCAGAACGAGATGCATGGAGGCCAGGCAATTCCTGCCTTCGACTTCTACCTAGCCCCATACGTGCGTATGTCTTACCAGGAAGAGGTGAAAAATCTGGAAAAACTAACAGGAGAAGATCTCAGCGACCTCTACAATATTGATATTGACGACTATTTAGTGAAAGACCTGACAGGCTTGGAAGGTAAAGAGCGCCTGGAGCAGCATGCCATCAACAAGACCGTAAACAGAGTACATCAGGCAATGGAGGCATTCATTCACAATATGAACACAATCCACTCTCGTGGCGGTAATCAGGTTGTATTTTCTTCTATCAATTATGGTACAGATACAAGTGCTGAAGGTCGTTGTATTATGCGAGAGATTCTGCTCAGCACATACGAAGGTGTAGGAAATGGAGAAACAGCTATCTTCCCTATCCAGATCTGGAAGAAGAAGCGTGGCGTTAACTACCTGAAGGAGGATCGAAACTATGACCTCTATCAGTTGGCTTGCAAGGTAACCGCCCGTCGTTTCTTCCCTAACTTCCTGAATCTCGATGCCACATTCAACCAGAATGAGAAATGGCGTGCTGATGATCCAGAGCGTTACAAGTGGGAAATCGCTACTATGGGTTGCCGTACCCGTGTATTCGAAGACCGTTGGGGTGAGAAGACCAGTATTGCACGTGGAAATTTGAGCTTTTCAACTATCAATATCGTGAAGCTTGCCATCGAATGTATGGGTATTGAGAACAAGCAACAGCGTATTGATATGTTCTTTGCAAAACTGGACAACATCCTCGACATAACCGCCAAACAACTCGATGAGCGCTTCCAGTTCCAGAAAACTGCGATGGCAAAACAGTTCCCATTGTTGATGAAATATCTTTGGGTAGGAGCAGAAGGCTTGAAGCCAGAAGAAACTATCGAGAGCGTAATCAATCATGGAACACTGGGTATTGGTTTCATCGGACTTGCAGAATGCCTCGTAGCACTCATCGGTCACCACCATGGTGAAAGTGAAGAAGCACAGGATTTAGGCTTGAAGATTATTACTTATATGCGTGACCGAGCTAACGAGTTCAGCGATCAGTACCACCACAACTACTCCATCCTGGCTACGCCAGCAGAAGGCTTGAGCGGTAAGTTTACCAAAAAGGACCGCAAGCAGTTTGGCATTATTCCTGGAGTTACCGATCGTGACTACTATACCAATAGTAACCACGTACCAGTTTACTATAAGTGTACGGCCCTCAAAAAAGCAAAGATTGAGGCACCATATCACAATTTAACACGTGGTGGTCACATCTTCTATGTAGAAATAGATGGTGATGCTACTCACAATCCAGCAGTCATCTCAAGCGTAGTAGATATGATGGACAAATACAATATGGGCTATGGTTCAGTAAACCACAATCGCAACCGCTGTCTCGACTGCGGATACGAGAATGCGGATGCCAACCTCGAAGTCTGTCCTAAGTGCGGCAGCCATCACATAGATAAGCTACAACGCATCACAGGTTATTTGGTGGGAACAACCGACCGTTGGAACAGTGGCAAACTCGCAGAACTTCACGATCGTGTCACCCACATAGACACCCCACAAAAATAAGATAAATGATTAGTATTTTAAGTATAGTGCATGACACAATGGTAGATGGTCCGGGATTCCGGACCTCTATCTATTGTGCCGGCTGTCCTAACCATTGTGCCGGCTGCCATAACCCTCAATCCTGGGACATCAATCATGGCATAATGACCTCAACAGAGGACATTATGAAAGAAATACTGGAAGACCCTTTCGCCAACGTTACCTTCTCTGGAGGTGATCCAATGTTTCAGGCAGATGGTTTTGCCGAGCTGGCTCGCGCCATTCGGACTGAAAGTGATAAAGACATCTGGTGTTTCACAGGTTATAGATACGAGAACCTACTGAAGAATCCAAAACAACTGGAATTATTGAAATTAATAGATGTATTGGTAGATGGCCCATTCATAAAAGACCTTCGAGACGAAGATCTTTTCTTCCGTGGCAGCAGCAACCAGCGTCTTATCAACGTACAAAAATCCCTGACTCTAGGCGAAGTAGTAGAACTTCACCTCACTAAGGACAATCCGAATCCTGAGCTTTAAAATTTTAAAGCCCGGGATAGGATATTACTTTTTGAACTATATATTCAATCTATAGATACACCCAATTGTTGGAGTAGATTTTTCACATAACCTCTGTTCCAATCCGTTTCATGCAGGCGTTCTGAATCAAAAAGCAACAAATCAATATCTACAGCAATAATCCCCTTTCTACTTTCAGCAACCCTCCTTCCGCATTTACGCTCTATGTTTTTGATTGCCAATAAGGTTCGTTCCATATTGACATTAGTATAGCCAACTCCTAGAGTATTTAGGAATTTATCTGATGACAACCCGATAGGCTCCGTCCAAAGCGAAGTACCAAAAGTCATATCTTCGAAAGTAGCCTCAAGCCATTTCTTTGCTTTCTGAATATGAGCCTCCTGATCAACATTAGAACCCAACGCTATCACAATTTTTACTCGTTTACTTTTCATATTTTTATAATTTCAGTGCAAAGTTAGTAAAAATTCTTAAATTAAGTATCGCTTATCCGTTTTTTTTGTTATTTTTGCACTATGAATAGAATAAAAACGTATATAATAGGTATTCTTTTACTCATCTGTACTCCATCTCAAGCACAGATGAAATGGAATCAGACCTATCAGACATATATCAATCAGTATAAGGATCTCGCCATCGAGCAGATGCTTCGCTATCGTATACCAGCCAGTATCACCTTGGCACAGGGACTCTTTGAGAGTGCAGCAGGCAAGAGTGTACTGGTCTTACAAGGTAACAACCATTTTGGCATCAAATGCCACAACTGGACTGGTCCAACCCAATACCACGATGACGATGCCAGAGGCGAATGTTTCCGAGTATATCAAGATGCCAGAGATAGCTATGAGGATCATAGCAAATTTCTGGCAAGGCAACCGCGCTATGCCCGCCTGTTCGAACTTAACCAGCGCGATTACAAAGGCTGGGCTAGAGGTTTGAAACAATGCGGATATGCGACAAATCCCCAATATGCCAACAAACTGATACAAATCATTGAACTCTATAAACTTTTCGATTATGACAAAGCCAAGCGATATGATCGATTTATGGCAACGCATAGCGGCACCGACCAACCCGTCAATGCGCAAGGCATATTGCACCCTATTCAGAAATTCAATGACAACTATTACCTGATAGCCAGAGAAGGTGACACCTTCAAGACACTGGGTAAGGAAGTAGAAATCAGCTGGCGTAAACTTGCAAGATATAACGAGCGCGACAAACATA
Source organism: Segatella sinensis (assembly GCF_040095255.1). Taxonomy (NCBI): domain Bacteria; kingdom Pseudomonadati; phylum Bacteroidota; class Bacteroidia; order Bacteroidales; family Prevotellaceae; genus Segatella; species Segatella sinensis. Next base: position 7,493 of record NZ_JBBNGE010000039.1, read on the forward strand.
CGGTATTGCACAAGGGGGATATTATCTACTTGAAGAAGAAGCGCAAGAAGGCTCCAAAGCAGTACAAGAAGCGTCCTCATATCGTGCAATCGGGAGAAAGTATGTACTCCATCTCACAAAGATACGGAATCCGCATCAAGTACCTCTACAAGATGAACAAACTCGATCCTAGCTACAAGGCCAGGGTTGGCGACAGACTGCGAGTGAGATAATCACTCGCAGTATAAAAACATATTCATCGCCAAAGAATGACTATCATTACCATACTATATAAATAGAAAAAACAAAATAAGAAATGAAGAAGAACATTTTATCTCTAGCAGCTCTGGCAATAATGATGTTGCCAAGTGACATGCAAGCACAGAATTTCGACGACTATTTCGTTGACAAGACTTTGAGAATAGACTATACTTTTGCCGGCAACAAAACCCAGCAGATGATAGCTGTAGATGAGCTGAACGTAATGCCTCGATGGTATGGAAAGAAACAGCGACTCAGTGAGCTACCAGTAGCAGGCAATGGTCAGATAACAGTTAAAGATCATCGCACAGGTAAGGTTATTTATCGTAACTCATTCTCTACCCTGTTTCAGGAATGGCTCTCAGAGCCAGAGTCAGCCGGCAACACCAAGAGTTTCGAGAATGTATTCCTCGTACCGATGCCTAAGGATACTATTGATGTGACACTCGACTTGCGCAACAACCGTCGTGAAATCATGACCTCTCTCACTCACCAAGTTGCACCAAGCGACATTTTGATTCACCACAAGGGCGAAAAACCAACGCCTTACGAGACCTTGCAGCAAGCAGCCGACACTACCCGCTGCATCCACATCGCCTACGTAGCTGAAGGCTATACGGAAGAGGAAATGCCAATATTCTTGCAGGATGCAAAAGAAGCAAATGAAGCCATTTTTAATCACGAACCTTTCAAGAGTATGAGAGACAGGTTCAATGTAGTTGCTGTAAAATCAGCATCTCTTGAAAGTGGCACAAGCGAACCTGGCAAGGATATATGGAAGAAAACTGCTTTAAGTTCACATTTTGACACATTCTATAGTGAGAGATACCTCACCACACTTCATCTCAAAGACCTCCACGACTGTCTGGCTGGCACCCCATACGAACATATCATCGTATTGGTTAATTCTACAAGATATGGTGGAGGCGGAATTCTCAATTCCTACAATCTCACCACCTGCCACCAGAAATGGTTTAAGCCTGTTGTAGTGCATGAATTCGGTCATTCTTTTGCCGGACTTGCTGACGAATATGCCTATGAGAGCGAGCAGGTACCGATGTATCCTCATGATGTTGAGCCATGGGAAAAAAATATCACCACATTGGCAAACTTTCACGGAAAATGGGAAGATATGATCAAGAAGGGTACAAAAATTCCTACCCCACTTTCTAAAAAGGAGAAAGAGGCAGTAAGCAAAGTTGGTGTTTTTGAAGGTGCAGGCTATAGTCCAAAGGGAGTGTATCGCGGTGTACAAGATTGCCGTATGCGCATCAACGAGACACCAGAGTTCTGCATAGTATGCAAGAAAGCTCTACAAGACATCATCGACTTTTACACCAAATAGATAGAGAGGAATCAGGAGCCACAAGCTCCCATTATCCAAGAACAATAATAATTAATGAAATAAACACCAATCGCTTATGAAAGAGCAATCCTTAAACATCCAGTATCAGGTTGCTCAGTTAGATGAACTGAGTGACATTGAGCAGCAATTGGTAAAAAAAGCCATGGAGGCCACCAATAATTCTTATGCCAACTACAGCCACTTTTATGTAGGTGCAGCCTGCCTGTTGGCTGATGGCAGAATCGTAATTGGAGCCAATCAGGAAAATGCAGCCTTTCCATCCGGTCTCTGCGCTGAACGCAGTGCCATCTTCGGAGCCCAAAGCAACTATCCAGAGCAAGCTATCACGACTCTGGCCATAGCTGCCCGCAACGAGAATGGCTTCCTCAAAAGCCCGATTTCCCCATGTGGCGCATGCAGACAGGTAATCCTAGAGATGGAAGACCGATATCAGCAACCCGTTCGCATCTTGCTCTACGGAGAGAACTGCACCTATCGCTTCCACAGCATCAAGGACTTGCTTCCATTCTCATTCGTAGATGCCAATATGAAAGAATAAGATTTCGGATTATTTCTTCAGATTAGTATTCATACAAACATATAAAAAGGCACGAATCCCCCAGGAATTCGTGCCTTTTATGTTATTTTTCTGTTTTATGTTATTCATCAAACTCATAACAGCCCGCATCCGGTTTATCATCACGAAGAACGCCCCGTCGGTCAGTAGGAAATGAAGTAGCTGTATCAGCCACTCCTATGGCAGCCGATTCCTTGCGAAGCCTGAAATCATACTTCAAATTATCCGTATCAAATAATCGGAAATGCTTCTCCCCAAACTGAGTCGTATCCTTTAAATTCTCATACACGACATTCGTAAACTTCAAACTATCTTCAGTATTCATCTTTTCTGTACGAAGTACACAATGATCGAAGCTGAAATTACATACTTCATCGTTCTTCGGTGAAGTCCATACCACCTCATCATCATGGTATCCTGTAACTATAGAATTCACGACCTTCAAGTTTAGAATTGGAGGAACAATACCTATAGCTGTGGCACGACGCCCATCAAAAGGATAGAACTGAGCTATGGTGCATCCGTTCACTTCCACATCACCACCTTTTACATAAAGCGTATGATTCAAAGTATTGGATAACTGACAATTATACAACTGCACCTTAGCCGAATCAACGGCAAGACCATACCCCTGGCAATTATGAATGGTAGAATGCTGTAAAAGAAGCTTCTGACGAGTGACATCCGAACAAGGTTCTACCCTAATACCGTGATAAGCACTGTGGATGTCAGCATAGCTGATGACATTATCCGATGAAGAAGGCATGAAATGAACACCCTGCCACCGACCAGGCGTCCGATCATAAGGAAGATAGTCGAACATATTATCCATACGATCTCCCCGCATCACCACCTCTTTATCTTTCTCTCCCAAGATACGCAACGAACCATAAACATCAAGTCCGGCATTCTCATGAAAATAGAAATGCGTACCAGGCCCAACAGATAGCGTTACGTGACTATCAACAACCATTCCGCCATATACAACAATAGGGCGGTTGCACTGGATCGTAGTATCTTTCCTGATTCGAAGATTTTTGCATAAAACAGCATCCCAGGAGTAAGCTTTTAAGTTTACTTTCTGCTGCACCCCACTTTCCAATGTAAAGAGCAGATTATCCTCCACCAACTGAGGTGAATTCTGATATTGCTGATGCGAAGTAAGTTCTACGAAAACACGAATACTATCGCCCTTTCTCACCTCTATATCCTGAGTCTGATAGCCGGCAGCCGATCCTAGGAACGAGCCATCCACATTTACCCGAAATCCCGTCTGGTTACCATTTTCTAGTCTGACAGTAGAACAACGCAGCGACTTTCCCGAACGATTATACACCCAAAAACTTCGAGTAGGTGTAGGCACATTCGAGAATGTTGTATCCAGGCTTACTGTATCTGCAGAAAACGCAAGCAAGTGAGAACGTGACGAAGAAAAGCTCTCCTCATCAGCACAACCAGCCATCGCTACAGAAACCATACAAGCGATAATGATATTATAAAAAGATCCCTTTTTCCGTTTCATATTTATAGAACGGAAAAAGGGATTAAATATTGTATTACTCTAACCATTCTCTGGTTAGCAGTTTTCCACGAAAATCAATATCCTGCTACATAAACATAGCGAAGATAGAAGAACCTATTACGGTCATCACACCACAAACCACGATAGACAAGCTACTCATTGCACCTTCAATAGTACCCATCTCCATAGCTTTAGCCGTACCCAAGGCGTGAGCAGAACAACCGATGGCAATACCCTTGGCAATAGGTTCCTTGATACAAAGCAGCTTGAGAAACTTCTCTGCAAAGATATTGCCTATCACACCTGTAATGATGATTACGACAACCGTTACAGAAACATGACCACCCAATTCCTCAGAAACACCAATACCGATGGCTGTGGTGATGGATTTTGGCAAGAATGTAACATAGGCTGCATGGTCGAAGTGGAACACCAAAGCCAGAAGAAGTACAGAGCAGAGACTTGCCAAGACTCCCGACAAGATACCAATGAGCACAGCACGGTAATTCTTCTTCAGCAATTCTACCTGCTGATAAAGCGGAACAGCCAGACAGATGGTAGCCGGGGTAAGCAGATAACTGATGATATTGGCACCCGCATTGTAAGTCTTATAATCTACTCCCGTAATCAGCAAGGTACAAATAACCAAAATGATGGAAATCAGCAACGGATTCATCAAAGACCATCCTGTCTTAATCTTCAAAAGCAATCCGATGGCGTAAGCAGCCAAACTGATCAAAACACCAAAAAAGACAGAATCCTGAAACAAGGAAATCATTTTTTTGCCTCCTTTCCTCTTTTGATAACAAACTGAGTGAACCATCCAGAAACGGCCATCACCACAAAAGTACTGACAACAGTCACAACAATATACTGCAACCATGCACTGGCAATAGAATGCCATGAGTCGATGAGTCCCACAGCTGCCGGAATAAACATCACTGGCATTACGGCAATGAGGAAACTGCTGGTTTCCCTTATATGTTTCACCTTGATAACCTTAAGTTCCAATGCCGCGAACAACAAGACAATACCATAAATACTGGCAGGTATCGGCAACGGCAACAGATAATGGAGCAATTCTCCTGCGAAAGAGAACGCTATGATAATTAAAAACTGAATTAAAAGTTTCATCCTAAATACAAATTACTTTAAATAGTAAGTAAGCATCATTATCACCAATAAGTCAAACTTACAAAACTGCTTCCGCATAAGAAACAATCGCTTGTGTCGTTTTCTCCACACCTAAGCGAACCGTATCCAGACAAACGTCATAATCGTTGGCATTTCCCCAAGTCAACCCCGTATAGTAACTATGATAAGCCACACGGCAATCATCTACATGTTCCACAAACTCAGTCGCCTCAGCATAAGAAAGCTTCTGCTCCTCCTTGATCTCCGCAATACGAGCCTTTACATCACCCTTGAGGAACACCGACACCAAGTCTTTGCGTTCACGGAAGATGTAATTGCCACAACGCCCGATAACGACACAATTCTCCTGTCCTATCATATCAGCCAAGACACGAAGAGGTTTTTCTGTGAGTAATCTTTGATTCTCACCCAGGGAAGACATAGAAAAGAGCAGTTCGTCAACAGGATCTTCATCGAAGAAAGCTTCCATCTCATCCAAGACTCCACGCTCTTCCGCCATTTCCATCAAATTCTTACGGGTATAAAACGGAATACCATAATGTTCTGCAAGCAATCTGCCTACCCGAACTGCACCACATCCACATTGACGCGCAATCGTAATAATCATGATAGTATAAATTTTAAATTTAACGTATATAAAGCAAGAAAGCTAAGAAGATTTGATTCTTCTTAGCTTTCTAAAGTCGGGGCGACAGGATTCGAACCTGCGACCACCTGTTCCCAAAACAGGAGCGCTACCGGGCTGCGCTACACCCCGTTTTACTAGAGCAATTTACTTTCAGAAAGACTTGATAAGTCGGGGCGACAGGATTCGAACCTGCGACCACCTGTTCCCAAAACAGGAGCGCTACCGGGCTGCGCTACACCCCGCTTATACTAGAGAGTTGTCATCAGAGATTTGAAGTCGGGGCGACAGGATTCGAACCTGCGACCACCTGTTCCCAAAACAGGAGCGCTACCGGGCTGCGCTACACCCCGCTTTCTTCTCACAATGAAATTACTTCTTTGCAGTAAGCTTCATTTCTGAATTGCGGGTGCAAAGGTACAACATTTTTCTTATTCCACCAAATTTTTCAGCAACTTTTTTGTGTAAAAATATGCATTTATTCAGTTTTTTCCTAGAAAAAGGGCAACTTCCGAAGAAATTGCCCCTTTATACCTTATTATATATGACGATTGATGATTTTTCAGCAACCGCATTGTTTTGCCATTACGCCTTGATGATGCCTTCCTCTACGAAAATCTTCTTCAAGATTTCAACAGCCCGTTCTACCTGCTCTCTTGTATGAGTAGCCATAAGAGCAAAACGCACCAATGTGTCCTGAGGAGCACATGCTGGTGGGATAACAGGATTGATGAACACACCTGCATCATAAGCCAGCTTGGTAACAACGAATGTCTTCTCTGCATCACGAACGTAGAGAGGAATGATAGGACTCTCAGTCTCACCAATCTCGAAACCCTCCTCACGGAAACGCTTCAAAGCATAGTTGGTAACATCCCAAAGATTCTCAAAACGCTCTGGCTCATTCTGAATGATGTGGAGTGCCTCGAGAGCAGCAGCAGTTGCAGCTGGAGTATTAGATGCACTGAAGATGTAAGTACGGCAGTTGTGACGGAGGAAATTGATGGTATCCTTATCTGATGCGATGAAACCACCGATAGATGCCAGACTCTTAGAGAAGGTACCCATGATGAGATCTACCTCATCGGTCAGACCGAAATGATCGCAGACACCACGTCCCTGCTTACCAAACACGCCAAGGCCATGAGCCTCATCTACCATGATAGAGCAGTTGTACTTATGCTTCAGCTTTACGATCTCTGGCAAGTTAGCCAAATCGCCCTCCATAGAGAACACGCCATCCACAACGATGAGCTTGATTGCATCCTCAGGAAGCTTACAGAGCACGCGCTCCAAATCTTCCATATCATTGTGTTTGTAGTGAAGCTGGGTAGCGAATGAAAGACGACGGCCATCTACGATACTGGCGTGGTCACGATCGTCACAGATGATATAGTCGTTACGACCTACAACACATGCCAACACACCCTGATTTACAGAGAAACCAGTAGAGAAGCACAATGTCTCATCCTTGCCCATAAACTCAGCAAGCTCTTTTTCGAGCTGCACATGCAAATCGAGTGTACCATTGAGGAAGCGACTACCAGCACAGCCTGAGCCGTACTTGTCAAGAGCAGCCTGAGCTGCATCGATAACACGCTGATCATTAGTCAAACCCTGGTAAGCATTAGAACCGAACATCAGGATCTTGTGACCGTCGATGTCAGTTACCTCTGTCATCTGCTTACTTGTAATCTCACGGAAGTATGGATACACACCGGCTTCCATATACTTCTGAGGTACACGATAATTCTTGTATCTTTCTTGTAATTGTCCCATTATAATAGGTGTACTTTATTTCTATTTTAATTTATTTTCTAGTTTCAGGCTGCAAAGATACAAAAAAAGACTAATAAAACCGCTTTTTTCCTAAGAAAGTTTACTTTTATGCTTTTTTTAGTAGATATTTCTTGCCATTTTAGGGATTTTTATTACTTTTGCAGTTTAAAAAAACAATTTCTTGACTAAGATATGAAAAAAAAGATAGTTTTCATCATGAACCCGATTTCTGGAACCAGCAGCAAAGCAGCGGTTCCCAGTTTGATAGATTCTACTTTGGACAAGGAGCAGTTCGAGTACGAGATAAAAATGACTGAAAGACCAGAACACGCCTCAGAACTGGCAGCCGAAGCCAGAGACAACCATGCAGACATTGTGGTTGCTGTAGGTGGCGATGGTACCGTGAACGAGGTGGCCCGTTCCCTCGTCCATTCCGACTCAGCATTAGGTATTCTGCCTTGCGGCTCAGGAAACGGCCTGGCACGCCACCTGCTGTTGCCAATGAACCTAAAGAAAAGCATTGAGATTATCAACGCATGCGAAATACACGACCTTGACTACGGAGTCATCAACGAATACCCATTCTTCTGCACTTGCGGAATGGGCTTCGATGCCTTTGTCAGTATGAAGTTTGCAGAAAGCGGAAAGCGTGGGCCGATCAGCTATGCAGAAAACATTCTTAGAGAAGGCTTGAAATATGAGCCTGAAACATATACTCTGGAAGATGAGACTGGAACAAAACAATATAAAGCGTTTCTCATCTCATGTGCCAACGCTTCCCAATACGGCAACAACGCCTATATTGCCCCACAGGCATCTATGAGCGATGGATTGATGGATGTGGTCATCATGGAACCGTTTGATGTCATCGAAGCTTCACAGGTTAGTTTCGACATGTTCAACAAGACCCTCAACAAAAACTCGAAGATCAAGTCTTTCCGGTGCAAGAAGCTCCACATCACCCGCAGCAAACCGGGTGTCATCCATTATGACGGCGACCCAGTGATGACTGGCGCCGATATAGATGTGCACATGGAAGAAAAAGGCATCAAGATGATTGTAAATCCGTTTGCAGACAAGAGTGTACGCAAGCCGAACATCATTCAATCAGCCTTTGCCGACTTCTTCAATGACATAAATATAGTGCGCGATGACATTCACAAAGACATCCAGCGCCAAAGCAAGCGAGTAGGAGCCATCAGCAAACTCGTACAGAGAAAGCTGAATCTCTAGCCCTACCTGACATAAAATTCTTCTGTAATTTTCGCATACCATTCTGACCGGTTCCCCTCGGAATCGGTCATTGTTTTTATAATATTTTCCATACCGTTATACCGATGCTTTGCGAACGACAGAAGATAGCGTTTAGGCTGTTTGCGCTCCACTGTCTTAACGCCACACTGCCTGACAAGATAAAATCCTAGCATACAAGCTTCCGACACAACCACCTCAAGAACCTCAGAAGGAACAATCACGGAAAAGACGCCATCATCACTCAGTAACATTTTTGCTCCCCTGAAAAGATCTCTGAAAGGCAAGCTATCAGTATGGCGGGCCATCGTACGTTTACTGTCTGGATTTTTTAGGCTATTCAAGAAAAAAGGAGGATTGCTTACGATTGCATCAAAAGACTCCGCAGAATGATAATCCTGCAATCGGCAGCATTCTATTTTGACACGATCGGCAAAAGGACTTGCAGCCACATTCTCAGCAGCCTCCTCACAAGCCTCTCCGTCCATATCAATACCCAGCACCTGTGCCTCAGGGAAGCGCTGCGCCATCATCAGCGAAATGAGTCCGGTACCCGACCCGACATCCAAAATGCGTTTGCCGCCAGGTGCCCATGCCCCCAGCAGCACACCATCCGTTCCCACTTTCATGGCGCAACGATCCTGACGAATCTCAAATTGTTTGAATTTAAATCCTGTCATAGTTTTACTTTTAAAATAGTAACGCAAAAATCAGCATTTTATTACAGTCTTCTTGCTTATATTAATAATAATATCTAATAAAGAGGTGATTTTCGGAAAAAACGATGGGATTCTCGGCAAAAATCACTAACTTTGCACCCTATAAGCATATATTCAAGAGAATATGCACTCCAAAAAGTGTTTATCAAAATAGAACAGAAATTCATATACACCCCAAAAAGTGTTTATCAAATAGAATATGAACAGAAATTCGAATACGCAAATCCAGATGATAGCCGACTTTGAGGGCGATGCATCCGTATTGATACAAGAAAGGGAGGCAGGAGTCTATCCTACCCTCTGCACCCGCGACCTGGTGGTTTTTCCATCCGTGCTTACTCCTATCTTGATAGGCAGGGCGGAAAGTAAGGAGTTGGCAAACATGCTGGAGCAAAATCCAGAAACAGTATTCTGCATCTTTTGCCAGAAGCATGCGGACATAGACTCACCTAATCAGGAAGACTTGTACGAAACCGGAACATTTGCCAAGTTGATGAGAGTCATCAACATGCCAAACGATGAGCATCAGAAAACCATCATCGTACAGGGTTTAGGCAGATGCAAGATGAAGCAGATTGTAGATAAGGATCCATTCTACCTTGCCGATGTAGAAAGTCTGCCAGAAACCTGGCCTACCGAAAAGGAAGCCGAAGATCCTATGTTCAAGGCATTGACCCAAACATTCTTCGAGGAATCTATCAAATTCATTCAGTACAATGAGAACATTCCCAACGAGGCTATCTATGCGATCAATGAGATTACCAATCGCTTCGTGAAATGCAACTTCATCTGCACCTCCCTGCCTTTTACGGCAGAAGACAAGATCAAGATGCTGGAACAGGAGAAGCTGTCAGAGCGACTGATAGAGGCACTCAAGGCCTTGCACAAGGAGCAGAAACTGCTCTACCTGCAAAATGAAATCAGAAACAAGACTCAGTTTGATCTCGACGAGCAGCAGAAGGAATATTACCTGAAGCAGCAGATCAAGAACATCAAGGAAGAGCTGGGCGAAGGCGAAAGCAGTCCGGAAAAGAAGGAGCTGCTCGAAAAAGCCAAGACCAAGAAATGGAACGAGGCAACCCAGAAGGTTTTTCAGAAAGAGTTGGCTAAACTCGACAACATCCATCCTCAGAGCCCAGACTACCCTATCCAGCTCAACTATCTGCAGACGCTGGTAGATTTGCCTTGGGGCGAATACACCGAGGATGACCTCAGCCTGTCTCATGCCCAGAAGATTCTCAACCAGGACCACTACGGCATGGAGAAAGTAAAGGAACGCATTCTGGAATATCTTGCCGTAAGATCCCTGAAGGGTGGAATGCAGAGTCCGATTCTCTGCCTCTATGGTCCTCCGGGAGTCGGCAAGACCAGTCTGGGCAAGAGCATTGCCAAGGCCATGAAGCGCAAATACGTGAGAATGTCTCTGGGCGGTCTGCACGATGAAGCCGAGATTCGCGGTCACCGCCGCACTTATATCGGAGCCATGCCTGGCCGCATTGTCAAGAACATCCTCAAGGCAGGCAGCAGCAACCCTGTCTTCATTCTCGACGAGATAGACAAGGTTTCAGCCAACAACCACCAGGGTGATCCAGCATCAGCCTTGCTTGAAGTACTCGACCCAGAGCAGAACAACACCTTCCACGACAATTACCTGGACGTGGATTACGATCTCTCTAAGGTTCTCTTCATCGCAACCGCCAATGACATCAGCTCAATCCCACGTCCTTTACTCGACCGAATGGAGCTCATCGAAGTAGGTGGCTACATTACGGAGGAGAAGATAGAGATTGCCAAGCGCCACCTGATTCCGAAGGAATTGGAGAATACAGGTCTCGACAAATTCACCCCGAAGGTAAGCTTCAACAAGGCAGCCATCGAGGGCATCATCGAGCACTACACCCGAGAAAGCGGTGTGCGCCAGCTCAAGAAACAGATCAACAAGGGACTGCGCAAGATGGCCTACAAGCTCGCCTATTCCAAGGAATTGGAGAAGCCATCCATCACCGCATCAGACCTGAAGGAGATTCTCGGCACCGCCCCATTCACCCGCGACATCTATCAGGGCAACGATTATGCAGGAGTAGTAACAGGACTTGCATGGACCTCTGTGGGCGGCGAGATTCTCTTTATCGAAACCTCGCTGAGCAAGGGACGACAGGGCAAGCTTACCCTGACCGGTAACCTGGGAGACGTGATGAAGGAATCGGCTATCATCGCCCTGGAATACATCAAGGCGCATATCGACCTGCTGGGCGTGGATTACCGCATCTTTGAAAACTGGAACATCCATATCCACGTACCCGAAGGTGCAACGCCAAAAGACGGTCCTTCGGCAGGTATTACCATTGCCACCAGTATCGCTTCGGCCATCACCCAGCGCAAGGTTCGCAAGAACATAGCCATGACCGGCGAGATTACCCTTCGCGGCAAGGTACTCCCAGTGGGAGGCATCAAGGAGAAGATCCTGGCAGCCAAGCGTGCCGGCATTACCGACATCGTGATCTGCAAGGAAAACAAGAAGAACATCCTCGACATTCCTGAAAAGTATCTCAAGGGCGTAGAGTTCCATTATGTAGAAGATGTAGCAGATGTCTGGGAGTTTGCCCTCACCGACGAGAAGGTAAAGCACCCTATCGACTTCACCATTCCTGAAAATGACAAAAAAGAAAAGAAATGAAATTTGAACTACAAGTAACAGATAAGGCAAGCGATGCTCGCACCGGCATCATCACCACCGACCACGGACAGATCAAGACTCCGATCTTCATGCCTGTGGGAACTGTGGGCAGCGTAAAGGGTGTACATTTCGAAGAATTGCGTCAGCAGGTAAAGGCCCAGATCATCCTGGGAAACACCTACCATCTCTACCTGCGCCCGGGACTCGAAGTCATCAAGGCGGCAGGCGGACTGCATAAGTTCAACGGCTGGGATCGTCCTATCCTCACCGACAGCGGCGGCTTCCAGGTATTCTCTCTTACCGGAATCCGCAAGCTCAGAGAAGAGGGCTGCGAGTTCCGTTCCCACATCGATGGCAGCAAGCATTTCTTCACTCCAGAGAACGTGATGGATACAGAACGCATCATCGGTGCCGACATCATGATGGCTTTCGATGAGTGTCCTCCCGGACAAAGCGACTTCATGTATGCGAAGAAGAGTCTGGAGATGACTCAGCGCTGGCTCGACCGCTGCATCAAGCGCTTCGACGAGACAGAACCTCTCTACGGTTATCAGCAAAGCCTCTTCCCTATCGTCCAGGGTTGTACTTTCCCAGAGCTGCGCCGCGAAGCAGCCAAGTACATTGCCGATAAGGGAGCCGACGGAAATGCCATCGGCGGTCTTGCCGTAGGCGAGCCTACCGAGGTGATGTACGAAATGATCGAGGTGGTGAATGAGATTCTGCCAAAGGACAAGCCTCGCTACCTGATGGGCGTAGGAACTCCCCAGAACCTGCTCGAGGCCATCGAGCGCGGTGTTGATATGTTCGACTGCGTAATGCCAACCCGCAATGGCCGCAATGCGATGCTCTTTACCTATAATGGTACGATGAACATGCGCAACAAGAAGTGGGAGATGGATTTCAGTCCAGTGGATCCAGACGGCTGCGACATCGACCAGATTACCACCAAGGCCTACCTGCACCATCTCTTCAAGGCTCAGGAGCTCCTTGCCATGCAGATTGCCAGCATCCACAACCTGTCGTTCTATCTCCGTCTCGTTACAGATGCACGCCACCATATCGAGCAGGGCGACTTCGTAGAGTGGAAACGCTCTATCATCGATCAACTCGGCCGACGAATCTAGCTTGAGCATTGAACTTTATAGGATGCTCCTATACATATTTTACATTAAATGATGAAAGATTATAAATACATCAGAAAACATCGCAGACTGCTCAAGATGGGCAGAGCCTTCGAATCTCGCTTCGGCTGGCTCATTGCCATCCTGCAGCGCATAGCCCGCATTCTAGGCTGGATCGGGCACAAGCTGCGATTCCTCAGGGTGCTCAGGTATCTCAACCCACTGAGATACATCAAGCGGTTAGATTGGTACATTATCAAGAAGTTCTTAGGCTACTACTTCTTCTCGATTGCACTGATCATCTCCATCTCCATCGTGTTCGACTTCAATGAGAACCTGGCGAAGTTCACGGAGTATCATGCACCAGCCAAGGCCATTATCTTCGATTATTATGCCAACTTCATCCCTTACTTCGCCAACCTCTTCAGTGCGTTGTTCGTGTTTGTGGCGGTCATCCTCTTCACGTCGAAGCTGGCAGGCAACTCAGAAATCATCGCCATTCTGGCATCAGGTGTTTCCTTCAAGCGACTCCTTCGTCCTTACCTCATCACCTGCATCATGCTCTCAGCCTTGAGCTATGTACTCTCTGCCTACGTGATTCCACATGGCACGGTAGTACGCCAGAACTTTGAGACGATGTACAAGAACAAGAAGAAGAATACTTCTGCCGAAAACGTACAGCTGCAGGTAGATAAGGGCGTAATTGCCTATATGCAGCACTACGACAACAACTCGAAGCGGGGTTACGGATTCTGCCTCGACAAGTTCCAGGACAAGAAACTCGTAAGCCACCTTACGGCGATGGAGATTCAGTATGATACAATCTCCGACAGCAAATACCACTGGAAGCTGAGCAACTGGAAGGTGCGCCAGCTGAAAGGTATGAAGGAACACATCACCAGCGGAGCACAGAAGGATACGCTGATTACGATGGAGCCTACCGACCTGGTTTATTCCAAGGGTCAGCAGGAAACCTTCACCAGTCCGGAACTGAAGGAGTATATTTCCAAGCAGATCAACCGCGGTTCGGGCAATGTGGTGCAGTATCAGGTAGAATACCACAAGCGCATCGCCGCCTCGTTTGCCTCCTTCATCCTCACCATCATCGGTGTTTCGCTTTCATCACGCAAGCGAAAGGGAGGTATGGGCCTATCCTTGGGAATCGGTCTTGCACTGAGCTTCGGCTACATCATGCTGCAAACTGTATCGGCAACCTTTGCCATCCAGGCAAACTTCCCTCCGGCACTTGCCGCTTGGTTGCCAAACATCATCTTCGCCTTCGTTGCCTACTTCTGCTACCGCAAGGCACCAAGGTAATTAAACATTGAAACAAAGAACCTTGACCATTGGAACGGATGAAGATCCATCCGGCTCAATAGTCAATAAAAGAAAGGAAAAGAATGTATTTCGACGAATTAGATTTGAATGACAACGTGCTCGACGCATTATACGACATGCGCTTCGACACTTGCACCCCTGTACAGGAAAAATGTATCCCTGAGATATTGGAAGGTCACGACGTATTGGGCGTAGCACAGACCGGAACGGGTAAGACAGCAGCCTATCTGCTCCCTGTATTGAGCAAACTTGATGATGGCGGCTATCCGAAAGACGCCATCAACTGCGTCATCATGTCGCCAACCCGCGAGTTAGCCCAGCAGATAGACCAGGCCATGCAGGGCTTCGGCTACTACCTGCAGGATGTGAGCAGCGTGGCTGTTTATGGCGGCAACGACGGCAATCGCTACGATCAGGAACTGAAGAGTCTCCGCATGGGTGCTGATGTCGTGATTGCTACTCCAGGTCGCCTCATCACCCACATTTCCCTGGGTAATGTAGATCTGAGCAAGGTAAGCTTCTTCATTCTCGATGAGGCCGACCGCATGCTCGATATGGGCTTCTCTGAAGACATCAATACCATCGCTTCCAAGTTGCCAAAGACCTGCCAGACCATCATGTTCTCTGCCACCATGCCTGAGAAAATTGAGGAACTTGCCAAGACCCTGCTCAAGGATCCTGTAGAGATCAAGCTTGCCGTAAGCAAGCCTGCCGAGAAGATCAAGCAGGAGGCTTACGTTTGTTACGAGACCCAGAAGATGACCATTATCAAGGATATTTTCAAGGCTGGCGATATGAAGCGCGTCATCGTGTTCAGCGGCAGCAAGATGAAGGTGAAGCAGCTGGCTGCTGCCCTTCAGCAGATTGGCATCAACTGCGGTGCCATGCACTCCGACCTGGAGCAGGCAGAGCGCGATGATGTGATGTTCAAGTTCAAGAGCGGTCAGTTAGACGTACTGGTTGCTACGGATATCGTGGCTCGTGGAATCGATATTGATGATATCGAGATGGTCATCAATTATGACGTTCCTCACGATACTGAGGATTATGTTCACCGCATCGGCCGTACAGCCCGTGCCAACCGTGATGGTAGAGCCATCACCTTCGTCAACGAGGAAGACCAATACTGGTTCCAGCAGATTGAGAAGTTCCTGGAGAAGGTGGTAGAGAAGATGCCTCTGCCGGAAGATTGCGGCGAAGGCCCTGAATACATCAAGCTCAACAAGCCTTCAAAACGCAACAATGGTCGAAAGGGCAAGGGCGGAAAACAGGGCGGAAACAACCGCAACGGCAACCGCGGCGGCAACAATAACAGCAACGGCGAGGGCAAGAGCAAGACCAGCGCCAAGAGCCGCAGACAGAAAGACCGCGACCAGACTTCACACAAGCGCAAGCCAAACAAGCCAAACGAGCGTCAAGAAAAGACTCCTCAGAACAATGGAGAGAATGGTGCACAGAAGAATCACGAGAATGATGCACAGAAGAATGGCGAGTTCAAGAACAATGAACAGAGAAACGCTGAGCAGAACAACGGCGAGCAGAAGAACCACAATAACAACAAGCGCCGCAACAATAAGCAGCGCAATAACGAGAACGGCAACCAGCAGGGCAATCAGCAGTCTAACGGCAACCAGCGCCCAGGCAATGAGAACAACGTTCGTCCTGGAAGCAATGGCCGAGGCAGAGGCGTAGCCCAGAAGAAGCAGGGTGGCGCTCAGCAGAACCAGCAGAAGAAGGGAACTGAGAATTCCGGTCCTCGCAAGTATGCTCCTGTTGTCAATCCACAGAAGAACGAAAATTCAGTGAAGAAATTCATCAAGCGTATCTTCGGATTCGGCAAATAATCTCCAGAGAGAGTAATCTCCCGAAATGATATATTCCTGCTTCCAGGCAGGCTTATACATTATTATATATATGAGAAGCCCGATAAGAGAGTTGGACTATCCCAACCTTTTGTCGGGCTTCTCTTTTTTAAACGAACCTGAAAACACGGCTAAAATGGACAGAAATAAAAGACTCCCAGTCACTCCGCTGATGTTCTTCAGCCTCATACTATCACTCAGCATCATCACAGCCAGATACAGCTATGATTACTTTTCCACGCGCTATTGGCTCATTGCAGCCATCATTGCCATAGCCTTAGCCGGCTGCTGCTATGTACTCAATGAAAACCGTCAGCTTTTCCGGCTCTTCTTCAGAAAAATCAAGCAGCTGGTCCTTCTTCAGAGCTTCCTTCTGTCGCTCTGCCTGTTCTGTCTGGGCGGTTTCATCACCTCCCATCATATCGATAAGACGAAAGCACCTGGCAGCATCATGACCTACCAGTCACTCTCCCCCATCGACCGCACCATCCTGGCAAGCCGTTCCTTCCGCCAGCAGCAGGAACAGCAGCTGCATACTTATCATATCGACGGACAGGATTTCGCCGTGATTTCTGCGATGGCGATGGGCGATAAGGGTTCACTCGACCGGGAAACCAAGGAGAGCTTTTCCATCTCCGGCACAAGTCATATACTGGCAGTTAGCGGCTTGCACATAGGCATTATCTTCCAGCTCTTCGTGATTCTTCTGGGCGGAAAGCGCCGTTCCAGACCCACCATTGCCTTGTCCCTCGTTGCCGTATGGGCGTATGTCGTCTTTATCGGCTTTCCCCCTAGTGCCGTCAGATCAGCCTCTATGCTCAGCATCTACAGTTTCTGCCTGTTATCCCTGCGCCCCGACCTTTCGCTCAACACCCTGGCGCTAGCCTATGTCATCATGCTGTTTCTGAATCCCTTCCATCTTTTCGACATCAGTTTCCAGATGTCCTTTCTCTCCGTGGCTTCCATCCTTATGTTCTATCCCCCACTCTTCGACCTGCTCAAATCCCACGGCAAGATTATCCGTAGCCTCTGGGGACTATTCAGCGTATCCCTGGCGGCACAGATAGGTACGCTTCCGCTCATCGTCTATTATTTCGGCAGAATATCCTGCTACTCCCTGCTCACCAGCTTCATCGCCATCCCGGCAGCCACCCTCATCCTCTATCTTTGTGCCCTACTCCTGCTGCTTTCTCCCCTTACCTACATTTCCAGCCTTGCCTCCGTCGGCATCTGGCTGATGCAACATATAGCAGCAGTACTTGCCAGCATTACCCAAGCCACCCATACCGCCTTCCGGCTTACCAGTCTGTTGCCGGGTGCCAGCATAGACCATCTTCATCTGTCACTCCTTCAGTTGATGCTTCTCTATCTGGCAGTCGTATCTGGCTATCTGGTCCTTGCCAAATGGAACCAGATAAGGGAAAAAATCTACAAGATTCGCCATTCTCATGCATTACCTTTCTAATCATTTGCCCATCACAAAAAAAATGTGTATCTTTGCAGTATGAATTACGATAGAATCCAACAGCAGGCTGGTCATCTGCCAGCATTCCAGATAGCCGACGCCATCAACAGCACCCTGAAGGAGTCGGCAAACCTTGTTGTCACTGCTCCGCCGGGAGCCGGAAAATCCACCGTGCTTCCACTCACCCTCCTCGAGGCTACCCCACAGGGCAGGATTCTGATGCTGGAACCACGCCGCCTTGCTGCCCGTCAGATAGCTGAACGAATGGCAAGCATCTTGGGCGAACCCGTGGGCAAGACCGTGGGTTACCGGGTACGCTTCGAGAACAAAGTTTCTTCAGAAACCCGCATCGAGGTGCTCACCGAGGGAATACTTACCCGAATGCTCATCCATGATGCCACGCTCGAAGGAGTGAGCGCCGTCATCTTCGATGAGTTTCACGAGCGAAGCATCAACTCCGACCTGGCACTTGCCCTCACCCGACAGGCACAGGAAATCATCCGACCAGATTTGAAGATCATCATCATGTCGGCAACCATCGATGCTTCCGCCATCTGCGAGGCTCTTCAGGCACCATTGATAGAGAGCGAAGGACGGATGTTCTCCGTAGAGACCGTTTATTCTGAAACCGATATTGCGCGATACGACATATATAAAGAGGTGGCGGCTACCATCCTCAAGGCTGCAGATAGGTACGAGGGAGATATTCTGGCTTTCCTTCCTGGACAGTCGGAGATTCTGAAATGCAAGGAGATATTGGATGCAAGCCTCAGCAGGGCTTCAGCTGAACTTTCCGTTACGCAGGTTTATCCGCTCTACGGCAATCTTCCACCCGAGAAGCAGCGCCTCGCCATCGCCCCATCCTGTGAGGGAGAAAGGAAAATTGTGCTCGCCACACCTATCGCAGAAACCTCACTTACCATCGAAGGCGTGAGGATCGTGGTGGATTCCGGACTTTGCCGAAAACAGGTTTACGACGCCCGAACGGGATTGAGCCACCTGGAAACCGTTACCATCAGCAAGGATATGGCAACCCAGAGAAAAGGACGAGCCGGACGAGTGGCTGAAGGAATCTGCTACCGGTTGTGGACTCAGACCTCGGAACATCTGATGGAAGACCAGCGCCGACCGGAGATAGAGGAAGCTGACCTTACATCGATGGTGCTCGACATTGCAGCCTTTGGCGAGAACAATCCCCAGTCGCTGCTCTGGCTTACTCCGCCACCAGGCAGTAACCTACTCAATGCCAAGGAATTGCTTCTTTCTCTTGAAGCGATAGAACCAGATGGCAGCATCACCCCATTGGGCAGGAAGATGGCAACATTGCCTTGTCATCCGCGCATCGCCAAGATGATGATGAGTTCAGAATCTTCTGCACTCAAAGCTCTAGCCTGCGACGTTGCCGCCCTGCTGGAAGAGAAAGACCCGATGAGCGATTCAGAGGATTCGGATATGGCGCTGCGCCTCTCCATCCTCCGTTCGCAGCGACAGAAAAACAGTCTGGGCAGATGGGCACGCATTGCCCAGATAGCCCAGGAATACCGCAGGATGCTCAAGGTGAAGGAAGACAATGAGCCGGTGGATGCAGAGGAAGTGGGCAGACTGATAGCCCTAGCCTATCCAGAGCGCATCGCCATGGCCATCGATAATATCGGACATTTCAGAATGTCGAACGGCAAGACAATCTTCATCGATTCAAGCGATGCAATGTCGGCGCAGCAATGGCTCGCCATCGCCTCGCTCAATGTATCTGCCCAGCCGTCGGGCACGAATGCTTCCACCCCGCTTCCATCTTCGGGAAAGGCAGGCAGGGTGTTTCTCTCGGCTCCCGTAAACATCATCGACCTCCCTACCCACGAGTTCGACAACATCTCGTGGGACAGTAAGGCGGGAATAATCAGGATGCAGAGAGAGCGACGCATCGGAACCCTGGTGGTAGATAGCAAACCACTCCAGGATGCCGACAAACAGCAGATTATCCATATACTCTGCACCGCCATCCGGAAGGAAGGACTCAGCATGCTGGATTGGAACGAAGACGTTCAGTGGTTGCAGCGGAGGGTGGCGAAGGTAAGAGAGTGGCACCCTGAAATGGAGTTGCCCGATTTGTCCACCGCACACCTGATGGAGACAGCCGGCAAATGGTTGCCCTTCTATCTGGACCAGGGCGGAAAGCTCAAGACGAGCACTGCCGAACTCAGGAAGCTCAATCTCCCGGAAATCCTCTGGGCACAGATTCCATACGAGCAGCAGCAGGAGATAGACCGCCTCGCACCCACCCACATCGTGGTTCCATCGGGCAGTCATATCCGCATCGACTATCGTCAGGGAGCCGAGGCTCCCATCCTCAGTGTTCGTCTGCAGGAATGCTTCGGAATGACTCAGACGCCAGCTGTTGATGATGGCAGGCAGCCTCTGTTGCTGGAGCTGCTCTCTCCAGGTTTCAAGCCCGTTCAGCTTACGCAGGATCTCGCCAGTTTCTGGCAATCCACCTATTTCGAGGTGCGCAAGGAGCTGAAGCGCCGCTACCCCAAGCACTTCTGGCCCGAGAATCCATTGGAAAGTGAGGCAGTAAGAGGGGTGAAAAGGAAGAAATAATAGATAGAAGAATAGTATAACTTTTTAAATAATAAATAATTATGAATGTAGGAGATAGAATACCAGAGATTCTTGGCATTGACCAGGACGGACGTGAGATCAAGGCAAGCGACTATCGTGGTCGCAAGATAGTGCTCTACAGTTATCCGAAGGCTAACACCAGCGGATGCACTGCCGAAGCCTGCTCCCTGCAGGCTCATAAGGAGGAACTGGCAGCAGCCGGTTACGAGATTATCGGCGTGAGCAAGGACAAGCAGGCACTGCAGAAGAAGTTTGCAGAAACCAAGGGTCTGCAGTTCCCTCTTATTGCCGATACCGAGACCACCCTTTTGCAGGAACTCGGCTGCTGGGGCGAGAAGGTAACCTGCGGCAGAAAGACCATCGGAATCCTCCGCACCACCTATCTTGTCAACGAAGAAGGCATTATTGAGAAAATATTCACTCCAAAGGAGATCAAGACCAAGATTCATGCAGAGCAGATTCTGGATTACATCCATCAATAAGCCTACAGCAGAATGGACAATATTGTCATCGAACTTTTTCTGTTGAGCATCGGAGCCAGTTTTGTGCAACGCACTACTGGCTTCGGTTTTGGCATCTTCATCATATCAGCGGACTAGCCTTTCTTCTTGGGGCGTAATCCACTGTAAAACAAGACATTCCATCCAATAGACATAAAAACATTGGTAAAAAACATAAGATTATGACAAACAAGGAATTGACACTCGCCCAACTGATGAGGGCGATGATAAAATATGATGGTGGCGATGCGCCACGCATCCAGCATTTCGTAAAGGTGCACGACTTTGCCCGTATGATTGCGATAGCAGAGGGAATGAACCAGGAAGACCTCTTCGTGCTCGAAGCAGCAGCCATTCTTCACGATGTGGGCATTCACGTTTCAGAAGCCCGATACGGCAACTGCGATGGCAAGCACCAGGAAGAACTGGGTCCTGATGAGGCAAGAAAAGTACTGTCAGAAGTTGATGGATTCACAGCCGCACAGATAGAAAGAATCTGCTGGCTCATTGCCCATCATCATACTTATCAAGATGTTACCAGCC
Organism: Segatella sinensis; assembly: GCF_040095255.1. Lineage (NCBI taxonomy): Bacteria > Pseudomonadati > Bacteroidota > Bacteroidia > Bacteroidales > Prevotellaceae > Segatella > Segatella sinensis. Next base: position 28,831 of record NZ_JBBNGE010000039.1, read on the forward strand.
TCGACCATCGCATTCTGCTCGAAGCAGATTTCCTGGTGAATTCCTTCGAAGCCCACCTTGCTCCCGAAGGCATCATCACCTTCCGCAATCATGTCTTCCGCTCGGAGTCAGCTATTAGTATGCTGAATGATATGTGGGGGCTGGAATAAAAAATCCGCAGCCTTGTTTTTACAAGGCTGCAGCCACCCTTTTTACTTTTGCCAATTTGGTCATAAAGGTAGAACTACATACAAGCCCAGCCAAACTTTCTTACAAGTTCTGTAAACAGACCTTTATCCTTTACAGGGATATTAACCACGATACTTTCCTTACCAGATGTTTCCAGATAATAGCCTTCATCTGGCAAACGATCTTCAGATATAGCAGTACTGATTTTCGAATCCAGCACAAGGCTGTTATCTGTCCCCCTCACATTGAAGTACGCCTTATCTCCTTCTGGAGACAAGAACAAGGAGCGCAGGTCCTTCTTTCCCATGCAGAAATCCTGCAGTCTTTTACTGGAAATACGAATCGCCGTATATTTGCATTCGGGAGTATCTTGATACAGCAAACACAAATACAACGTATCAAAACAATCCCTTGCGGTTAGCAATTGAGGATTGTCGTAGTACTCCAGTATGCTATCTACTTTCAGTATGGATTGTTTCTTATTCATAATTTTATTGTTTTTGCATTTTTAATATCAAACGCTTTGCTTCTCCACCAAGAATAATGAGAGTTTTTGAAAGTTTTCTTGATTTTGCCATCCATAGGTCGAAGACTTACCACTGCTATATTAGCATGCTTGAACTTTGGGAGTTTCAATAGTTTTTTTGCATCTTCTAATAAGGCAAAGACAGATACTGCTCTCACTATACAATCATCAATACCTTCTCCCTTAAAAACTTTGTTTGGAGCCAAGCGTTTTTGAGAGAAAAAGTCCTCAGATTCCGCAGGATTCCCATGTGATACACGGAAATAAGTACCATCGCATTCAACAGAGTCAAATGGCGGACAACTCGGTGGCAATTCTTCAAACCATTGATATTCCATAATCATATTTTTTAAAACACATGGCAAAGATAATATTTTAATTCGATATTCACAAATTTTATGAAGAAATCTTTTGCGGAGTCACTATATTTTTGATTATCAGTGTTAAAAATCATAAGAATCCCCTCATTTCTCATTATTTTTTATTATCTTTGCCCCAAATAACAATTAAAAACAAAGAATATGAGCACATCAACATTACGTGTACCTACTTCGTTTAGGTTACCAGCAGAGCTTCTTGAGGAGCTCAAGGAGTGTGCTAAGGCTACCAATCGCAGCCTTAACAATTACGTAGAATCCATTCTTATGGATTTTATGAGTAAGAACAAGACCATGGAGGAAAACGCGATTACTCCCGATTTGCAAGCGAAGCTTGACAAGGCGAGAGAAGAAATTCATAGTGGACAATGTATCACAATGAAGTCGCATGATGATATTGACAATTACTTTGCGAGTTTATGATTTATACTATCATTACTTCCAAGAGTGCTGAAGATGTCATCAAGAAATGGAAGAAATCCAATCCAAAGCTATTCAAAAAATACAAAAAAATCTATCATGAACTGGTAGATCACCCTAGAACTGGTATCGGTCATCCAGAGGCTTTAGTTGGTGGAAACTCCATTTTGTATTCAAGACATATCACAGCCCATGACAGAATCATTTACGAAATTCATGATGATGTCATAACCGTCCTGATATTAGATGTAGAAGGACATTACAATGACAAATAACCGAGTCCATACATCTGTGGAATCGGTAACTTATAGAATGTATAACAATTTAAAAAGGAAGAAATATAAGAAACAGAAAAGAAAGATATAACATAGTAAGATTATAAACTTGCGTTTACTAATTTGTTCGGAACACACTTGAAATTTTGCCGAATTAAAAGTATGTCATTCACGAATGAATAAGTTCTGTAAACGCCTGCGCTATAGCGTGGGCGGAACTTATCGTGAATGACGGGCCCGGCAAAAGCCTCAAGTGTAGATAAGGGAAGCTCACGCTTCTTCTTTGTCTTCACTTCATCAAGGCTTTCATTGAATGGCTTTCCAGCCAATCCTTCTGTCCGCTGCCCGTTTTACTCCGATAATGATTTAGTTCCAAACGCACCCATCAGCTATAGCAAAAGACGTTGGAGTTCGCTTCAATGTTTGTTGCTATACCTTATTATATATAGTAACCAACAATGAAAAGAGCTACGAATGGACAAATTAAGAATGCAGAGTAGTAATGGTGTCGAGGACAACATTACGAAAATTGCGCAGCTGTTTCCCGACTGCGTTACGGAGACTGTAGATGAAAGAAGCGGTCAGCCAAAGCACCTCATAGATTTCGAGAAACTCAAGCAGAATCTTTCTGATAGCGTGATGTCAGAAAGAGCAGAACGCTACCAGTTTACCTGGCCCGACAAGAGCAAGGCGATTCTCCTTGCCAACTCTCCTATCAATGCCACACTTCGCCCTTGCCGTGAAGACAGCGTTGATTTCGACAACACCCAGAACCTTTATATCGAGGGTGACAACCTCGATGTTCTCAAGTGTCTGAAGGAGACTTATCTCCACAAGGTGAAAATGATCTATATAGACCCACCTTACAACACCGGAAACGACTTTGTGTATGAAGATGATTTCGCTCAGTCTTCAGAAGAATATCTCGCCAACTCAGGACAGTTTGACGAGCAGGGCAACCGTATGTTTACCAATGCCGAAAGCAAAGAACTGATAGAGAAAGCCATTGCCGCCATTAACAAGGAACTGGTGGTTTCGAGACTGAGCTACGTGGTAACCCGAGGAGTGCAGAAGACGGAACTGAAACACGACGATATGAAGGCGGGCAGCATGATGGTGCAGGAGGAAATGCAGCATGATGACCTGAGAACGGATGTAGTAAGCACCGTAAAGTACGACCTGCTGGGCAAGATAGCCGCCAACACCCGATTGACCCGCAAGACCATCGCCGGGATTCTATCCCAAATCATGCCAAGCAAGTTTGATATGTACAAGGTGAATCCGGAAGAGTTTATCCGCAGGGTAAGCCGTCTGATACTGGAGCAGAAAGCCACCATCATCGTAGATCATATCAGTTACAACGAGATAGAGGGAAGCTACGATTCCGCCATCTTTACGGAGGAGAAACATACCTCGCTCGACAAGGCTTACCAGGGAAGGAAGAGCATTGTGGATTATGTGTTTACCGATGGAACGGCAAAGCAGAGTGTG
>NZ_JBBNGE010000003.1:0-139485 GCF_040095255.1 Segatella sinensis
ATTGGCTGAAAACTGCCAAAATCTAGGATTTCGTTAGGAATCTTTAAGTTTTTCATCAAAGACTGCTGCAATGTGGGTTAAAGCAGGATGGGGGATTTGCTCATTTGCTTCCCCAACAGTAAGTAAGATGTTATACCGGGATATCAAGAACTCCATTGATACGGCGAAAAAAGAAGGAAAGAGGTTACTCATACAAAAAAGAGCACGGATTAAACTCCGTGCTCTTTCTTTGCCTTATATTTGAATTCATCAAATCCATTACCATATACGCCAATCACAGCGCTCTGGCTGACGAAGGCGTGTGGATCAATCTCTGATATCATGCGGAAGATGATGGGTGCCTGGCGCTGCTTGGCAAGCACGAACAGCATCTTCACATCCTGACCGGAATAGAAACCTGAGGCATTCACCACCGTAACTCCTCGCTCGGCATCTACATTGATGCGCTTGCCTATCTCCTCATACTTCTGGGAGATAATGAAGAACTGTACACTCCTGCGGCGACTGTTTACCACCTGGTCGATGCAGAATCCCTGCACGCAAAGTACCACATAACCATAGAAAATCTTCTCGATGTCGTGGACTACCAGATAACTGGAAGTGATGATGACGATATCGCAGATCATAATCACTCTACCGAGAGATATGTCACGGTACTTGTTGACAATGGCTGCAATGATATCCGTACCACCCGTACTGCCTCCTACCGAGAAACCTAAACCAATACCGCAGCCGCAGAATACGGCTCCCAGAAAGGCTGACCATAATGGCTGGTCGTGAAGCAACTCCGGTATTACGATATAGCCCGAAGAGATAAGGGAGGTCAATGCAGTGACAATAGCTACAGCATAGACGGTTTTAAGACAGAATTTAAGTCCCAAGACTTTTAAACCCGCCAACAGCAGGACGCCATTGGCAATCAAATAAGGAATTTGAACCGGACAGCCTGTAGCCCAATAGATGATACTAGCCACACCAGGCAATCCACTTGCCGTTACGTTAATCGGCAATAAGAACACATTCCATCCGATACAATAGGAAATCATTCCTATCGCAATCATCACATAATCTTGTACAGATTTCCACAAGGGTCGAGGTGAATTCATTGTTTTTAATTAATAGTTTATAATTGTTAATGTTTGGTTTTACCAGAATTTATGCTGCACTTCTGACCACTCAAAGCCCTGAGTAGCCACTTTCGCCTCTAAGGCAGCGCGATTTACATTAAAGTGATTACAAATCTCATCGAGTGTATCAAACTCGTGGTCACGAAGCAGGAAGTTGATAGCACTTACCAGCATCGGAACATCATTCATTGGTAACTTATCCATCCTTTTTATATTGATTAATTAATATTTATTATTGATTACTTGAGGCACCATACCTCTTTCGGGGTGCAAAGGTACTGCAAATTTTAGATAAAACAAAAAAAATCCCAGCAATCTTTTACCGATTGCTGGGATTTTTATAAATTATTGATGATTTACGCATTCACTGCAACTGAAATCCAGTCGAAGACGAATGAGCAAATACCGAATGCTACGATACCTACGGTGCAGATAGCAAGCGCCAACTTGGTTGAGCATGCGCTCTGGAAAGTAGGAAGCGGATTATCGCTGTGCTTGATGAACATAGCCTTCACGATGAGCAGGTAGTAGTACAAACTGATAACAGTGTTTACCAACGCGATGAATACTACGCCGTATGCCCAGGCTCCCAATGTGGTGTGGATGTCGTGTGTACCAACTGCTGCCATGAACACGAAGAACTTCGAGAACATACCGGCGAATGGAGGAATACCACCCAATGAGAACAATGCCAAGGTCATCAGGAATGCCAGACGTGGATTGGTCTTGTACAAACCATTGTAGCTGTCCATCTGAACTGTACCGTTGTTGTGCTCCTCAATAGATGAGATGATGGTGAAGACGCTCAGGTTGGCTACTACGTAAATCAATACATAGTAAGTCAGGGCGCTCACGCTCATCGCTGAGTTGCCTACCACTGCCAGCATGATGTAACCTGCCTGAGAGATAGAAGAGAATGCCATGAAACGCTTCAGGTCGCTCTGACGGATGGCAAACAGGTTAGCGATAGTGATAGAAAGTACAATCACGATGTAAAGCAACACGGTCCAGTACTCTACCATTGGCTGGAACACCTTCATGAGGATAGCGCAGAGAGTAAACGCTGCAGCACCCTTAGATACTACTGACAGATAACCTGTAACTGTAGTTGGTGCACCCTGGTATGAATCGGCTGTCCAGAAGTGGAAAGGAACCAAGGAAATCTTGAAACCGAGACCACTGAAGAAGAATACCATACCGGCGATGGTCAATGGAGACGCAGTGATGACGTTAGCCATATCCTCGAAGTACAAAGTACCGCAAGCTGCGTAGAGCAGAGAGATACCGTAGATCATTACACCGCTAGAGAAAGTAGCGGTCAAAACGAACTTGGCACCTGCCTCGGCAGAATGGTGACGGTACTTATCGAATGCTACCAAGCAAGCCATTGGCACAGATGCCATTTCGAGACCGAGGAAGAACAGGAGGAAGTGGTTGGCACTAACCATCATGTTCATACCGAGCAAGGTAGAGATAATCAGCATATAGAACTCACCTTCCTTGAAGGCTGTGTCCTTGCGGCTCAACCACTCCTTAGCCTGTACCATCACGATGAGGGTACCCAGCGCCAGGATGGTCTTCAAGACACCGGCAGCAGGACCTGTTGTGTACATGCCGCCAAATGCCTCTGTGGCTTCTGTTGGGAAGATATTGATGACGATGTGAGCCACCATCAAGAGACATACCAGAGGATTGAACCACTTACGGTCTGCGCTCTTGGAACTGCAGAAGTCAGCAATGAAAGTGATCAACAGAACTACCATCAGGGTAGCTTCTGGAATCATATTTAAAAATTGACTGTAATTCATTTCTTCTGATATTTATTACATGATTACACTAAAGATAGGACCGACAGCGTCCATGATAACCTCCTCTGCCCAGAGTGGGAACATACCGAGACCTGCAACGCAGGCGATAAGACCTGCTACAGCGATACGCTCGTCCCAGGTAGCATCGTGAAGCTTCTCCAACTTTGGATTAGGAACCTTCTGATAAAGGATCTTACCAACACAACGCAGAATGTAAACCGCAGTTACTACGATTGAGGTACATGCAATGATGGTACATACACGATGGAACATATCTGCATTCTGGAAGGCACCTACGAAGATGGTCATCTCGGCTACGAAACCAGAGAAACCAGGCAAACCGAGGTTAGCCAAACCAGCTACTGCATAACCTACAGAGAGGAATGGAATAATCTTCATCAAACCACCCAGGTAACGTACGTCACGTGTACCAGCCTGATGGTAAATCATACCGATAACGGCGAAGAAGAGGGCGGTCATCAAACCGTGAGACAACATCTGGAGGATTGCACCAGTAGCGGCTGTCTCGGTCATCATACAGAGAGCAAAGAGCACCATACCACAGTGAGATACTGATGAGTAAGCGTTGATGTACTTCAAGTCGGTCTGTACACATGCTGACAAAGCACCATATACGATAGAGATAGTTGTCAGTACGAGGAACACCTTGATCCAGAATCCGTGAGTAGCAGCTGGCAAGAGGAACATGGCGATACGGAAGCAACCGTAACCACCAAGCTTCATCAATACACCGGCGTGCAACATAGATACGGCTGTTGGCGCACTGGCGTGACCATCAGGAGACCATGTGTGGAATGGGAACAGCGCACCGAGGATACCGAAACCGATGAAGAGCAATGGGAAGAACACGTTCTGCACGCTCTCTGGAATCGCATGAGCACCATTAGTATGGTGAGCGATATCGAGGATTTCGAAGGTCTGAGCACCACTGTAGAAGAAGATTCCCAGGATACCGATAACCAAAAGGGCTGAACCACCCATCAACATCAAGGTCAACTTCATGGCTGAATACTCCTTCGCACCACTACCCCATACACCAATCAAGAGGTACATAGGGATGAGGGCAACCTCATAGAACATGAACATGGTGAACATGTCGATAGAGATGAAGAAGCCATATACACCGATGCTCAGGAGTGTGAACCAGAGGAAGTATTCCTTCTTCATTGGTTCCATCTGCCAGGAAGCAAATGTACCGGTGAACACGATGATAGAAGTCAGGAGAATCATCACCACTGAGATACCATCCACACCGAGTGAATAGTTGATGTGCAATGGTTCAAACCAAGGCACACAGTAGGTGAAGAGCATCGGAGCTTGGTCGGCTGGCATTGTCTCACGAGCTTCGAGAAATGCAAACACCAAATAGATGGAGAGACCGAGCAATACGCTGGCACCTGCTACCATCACACCACGAACCTGCTTGTCGTTGCGTGCCAACCAGAGGCCGAGCAACATCAGGAGTGGTACTATGACGAATATACTTAAATTCATTTCTTTTCTATTTACTTAATTGTGAGACTTTCATTAAAGAAGTGCGAGCAGGCACAATGTCAATGCTACGGTACCGGTGAGGAACCAGATAGCATAGCTGCGAACATCACCACTCTGCCATGGGCGGATGGTTTCACCTGCCTCCTGTGTACCCCAAGCCATGAAGTTGAAGGTACCATCGATAACACGACGGTCGAACCATGCGATTGGCTTTGAGAAGCAACCGAAGACAATCTTGTGGGTGAAGAACTGCCAAGCATCGTCGATATAGAAACGGTTCAAGGCTGCCTTGTGCAACTTAGGCATCTTCTTAGCCAAAGCGTCTGCCAATGGAGTCTTCTTAGGAGCATACATGTAAGTAGCCAGACCGATACCGATGATAGCAACGATAACAGAGGTTGTTGCCACACTCATGTCGATATGGATATCGTAGCTCTGACCTGTAGCAGATACGAAGTGACCGAATGGAATCAGACCGCAGAGGCAAGAGATGATGGCAAGGAATACCAATGGACCCCACATCACGAAAGGAACCTCCTGTGGCTTGCGACGGTTCTCTGGATCCAGCTCATAGTAGCTCTGTCCCCAGAAGATGACATAGTAGAGACGGAACATATAGAATGCTGTCATACCAGCTACCACTGTCATGAACCAGCCCATAAATGGAGAGAACTGGAAGCAAGCTGAGATAATCTCATCCTTTGACCAGAAACCTGCGAATGGAGGAATACCTGCAATCGCCAAGCAACCGATGAGGAAGCAGATGTTGGTAATAGGCATATACTTGTGCAAACCGCCCATGTAATCCTTGAAGTTGCTGCCGATGATGACGATGATGGCACCAGAGCAGAGGAAGAGCAACGCCTTGAACATAGCGTGGGTAAACAGGTGGAAGATACCAGCCATGTAACCCAAACCACCATGGTGGTTATCTACTGCGAAGCAAACGCCGAGCGCTACGAGCATGTAGGCGATCTGAGAGATAGTAGAGAAAGCCAGACCACGCTTGATATCACGCTGGCAGCAAGCTACGGCTGCTGCATAGAATGCGGTGAAGGCTGCAATGTAAGCTACATAGTGAAGAGTCTCAGGAGCATACTGTACCCAGATTGGGAAGAGGCTGGCAACCTGATATACACCGGCTACAACCATGGTAGCGGCGTGGATCAACGCAGAAACAGGAGTTGGACCCTCCATCGCATCGGGCAACCAGATGTGCAATGGGAACATCGCACTCTTACCGGCACCACCGATGAACATGAGGAACAATGCTGTTGGCATTACCCAAGCAGCACCTGCCAAAGCAGAGTTGAGCTCTGGCTGAGCATTCAAGTCGTAGTTGAAGGTTCCTACGTAGAAGCTGTAGAACAGGATACCGATGAGGAAGAAGAGGTCAGCGAAACGGGTTACGATGAACGCCTTCTTGCTGGCATGTACTGCAGCATGCTTTGGATAGTAGAAACCGATGAGCAGGTATGAGCAGACACCCACCAACTCCCAGAACAGATACATCTGGAAGATGTTGGTAGCTACTACCAGGCCCAACATTGACATGGTGAAGAGACTCAGGTAAGCGTAGAAACGCTGCATACCCTTCTCATATTCCTCAACCTTGTAGTTCTCATCGCGCTCTGCCATATAGCCGAAGCTGTAGATGTGAACCATGAAGCTGACGGTCGTAATCACGATGAGCATCAATACAGAGATTGGGCTCAGGCGGAAACCGATGTTGAAGGTGAGCAACTCAGTAAACTTCAACCATGTGAAATTAAATACGGTAACAGTTGGGTACATACCTGTTGAGGCATCACGACCCACTGCAAAGAAGTACTCGTATGCTGTATAGACAGACATCGCGAATACACAGCCCATCAATACGGTACCGATGAGTGCTGCTACCGGTCTTTTCATCTTCATACCCACAAGTCCCAGAACCAGGAAGCTCAGGAATGGCAGAAGAAGTATCAAAAATGCATAATTGTATTCCATTGTCTTTTAGAATTTCATGTTTTCAATACTGTTCACCTGGTCACTGTGATAGTTGCGGTAAACGTTGATAATAATAGCGAGCGCTACGGCTGTCTCGGCTGCTGCTACTCCGATAGAGAACAATGTGAAGAAGAAACCTTCCAACTGTCCTGGGAAGAGGATGCGGTTGAACACAGCGAAGTTCAGGTCGGCTGCATTCAATACAAGCTCGATGGAGATGAGCATGGCAACGAGGTTACGGCGTGTACAGAAGCCATAGACTCCGATGAAGAACAAGAGTGCAGAGAGCACGAAGAAATATTGTACTGGAATCATTTCTTATCCTCCTTTCTTGCGATTAAGATACCACCGATGATACATGCCAACAGGAATACAGAGATAAACTCGAATGGCAATACATAGCCATACTTGTCAGCACCTACCAGTGCAGAACCTACCTGGTCCATTGGCACCTCGGTGTCGGCTACGGTTGCAGCCATATCAATAAAGTGATTCTTCAACACGATGACTGCCAAGGTTACGAAACCAACGAGGCAGACGAGTGCGCGACCTACAATCTTGCTACCCTTGACATGCTCCACAAGACCCTGGAGAGTACGCTTTGATACCAACTGGATAGCGAAGACATAAAGCATGGTGATACCACCGGCATATACAGAAATCTGAGCTGCACCCAGATAAGTATAGTCGAGCAGGAAGAACATGCCTGCTACACCGAAGAGTACGAACAACAGGAAGGTTGCCGCACGCATGATACGCTTGGTGAACACGCACATGATGGCTGAGCCAAGAATGACTACTGCCAAGATGACGAACATAAATAAATTTGCTGTTATCATTGTCTAAAGTCCTCCTTACTTAGTCTTGGTGTTAAACTTACCGATTTCCAATGGGGCACCACCATCGATGAGGTTAGGAAGGCTTCCGCCCTTATAAACCTCCTTGTCAAGGTGCATCACCAACTTGTTGCGGTCGAAGACTGCATTCTCGAAATCGTTGACAAACTTGATTGCACCGAAGTTACATGCGTTCACACAGAGCTCACAGAACATGCAGTCGCCCAAGTCGTACTGGTAATCTACCAGCTTGCGCTTCTTCTTGCCTGTCTCTGGGTCCTCCACCATCTCGGTTACGATCTTGATGGTATCGTTAGGGCATGACTTCTCACACAATGTACAACCCACACACTTGTAAGCCTCGTTCTCATCACGAACGAAGACCAGGCGACCACGGAAACGTGGAGATACGTGGAGTGTAGTCTTGCGGTTCTCAGGATACTGCTCTGTGCTCTTTGGTGTGAAGTACTCCTTCATGGTAGTCTTCATACCGATAGCGAGGGTCTTCAAACCCGCTGCAATACCGCCGAAATATGAATTGTTAGACATACTTTTATTTTTTGTTTATTTGTTAAGAAATAACAGAAGTTTCAAGTTGTAGAACTATTGTCTTAACTCCTTAACTTCTTTAACTCCTTTAACTCCTTAATAATATTATCCGTGGAATCCGAATGCTACGCATACTGTCATCAAGATCAGGATGACCAGTGACAATGGCATCAGATACTTCCACTCCAACTTCAGAATCTGGTCGATACGCAGACGTGGGAATGTCCAACGTACCCACATCAGGAGCCATACAACGGCGAAGGTCTTACCGAAGAACCAGATGAAACCTGGAATAAGGTTCATCAGATTGTCGAAGCCCTCGATACCGATGTTCAATGGCGCCCAACCACCGAGGAATACGGTAGAAGCGATACCAGAAATTACGAAGAGGTTGAGGTACTCTGCCAGGTAGTAGAAACCGAAGCCCATACCTGAATACTCTGTGTGGTAACCTGCGGTCAACTCACTCTCAGCCTCAGCCAAGTCGAAAGGACCACGGTTAGCCTCAGCATTACCTGCTACGAGGAATACGAGGAAAGCCAGGATAGCTGGCACATGACCCTTGATAATCAACCAGTTCCAAGCACCAGTCTGTGCCTCTACGATACCGCTTACCTGCATGGTTCCGGTAAGAACTACTGCAGAAATCAGACAGAGACCGAGAGACATCTCGTAAGAAATCATCTGTACGGCACCACGCATGGCAGATACCACAGAGTACTTGTTGTTAGATGCCCAACCAGCGAGGAACACACCCAGCACGCCAATAGAACTTACGGCTGTGATGAGGAATACACCTACGTTGAAGTCAAGAATATGTGCTCCCTTGTTCCATGGAAGGAATGAGAAAGTACCTACAGAGGCAATGATCACGAGGAATGGTGCCATGTAGTAGAGCAGCTTGTCGGCTCTATCCACGGCGAAGATCTCCTTGATCAACATCTTGAGCACGTCGGCGAATACCTGGAAGATACCCCAAGGACCTACACGCATAGGGCCAAGACGGCACTGGAAGTAGGCACACACCTTACGCTCCATGAAGATAAGTACGATAGCGATGAGGGCGTATGCTGTCAAAATGCAGATACCCACGAGCACGCACTCAATCAGAATCGACAGGAAGTCGCCCAGACCCAAGGTCTGGCGAAGCAGATTGTCGATGAATGTTGTTACTATACTAAAATCAAACATAATTATCTATCAATATCAGGGATTACGAAATCGATTGCTGCACCTGTAGTGATGAGGTCGGCGATCTTCTGACCACGGAGCATTGGATCCAAGGCTCCTGTGAGTGAGAGACCCATCGGACGCATCTTCATACGGTATGGACTCTTGTCACCCTTTGAGTCGAGATATACACCAAACTCGCCGCTGGCACCCTCTACAGAGAAGTACCACTGTCCCTCTGGAACCTTGATGATTGGCTTCTGCTTGATGTAGTACTCACCCTCTGGAATGTTGTCGATCAACTGCTCGATGATGTCCAAGCTCTGATACAACTCCTGGATGTGTACATAGTAACGATCCATTGAATCGCAACCGGTAAGGGTGATTTCCTTCCACTCTACCTTGTCGTACATATCGTATGGATGACGCTTGCGGGTATCGTTCTTCCAACCTGATGCACGACCAGCAGGACCGGTTACGGCATAGTTGATACAATCCTCATAGTTCATAGGACCTACACCTTCGAGACGGTTGTGAGTAATCACGTTGTCACCGAATACGTCGAGGTATTCCTGAATCATCGGACGGAGATACTTGCAGAGGGTCTTCACGTTCTGAACGAAGTTAGGGTCGATATCTGCCTGCAGACCACCGATACGGTAGTAGTTCTGAATCAGACGGCCACCGGTTGTCTCCTCCATCACGTTCAATACGTGCTCACGGTCGCGCATACAGTAAAGGAATGCGGTCAAGGCACCCAAGTCCTGTGCGGTACAGCCGAGGTACAACAAGTGTGAGTCGATACGCTGCAACTCATCCATGATGGTACGGATGTAGCGGATACGGTCTGAGAGTTCGATACCCATCGCCTCCTCGATAACGCCTACCAATGCGTGGCGGTGCATCATCGCAGAAAGATAGTTCAGACGGTCGGTCAATGCCAAGGTCTGTGGATAGGTCATGTTCTCCCACATCTTCTCGATGCCACGGTGAATATAACCGAGGTGTGGATAGATGCGCTTCACGGTCTCACCGTCGATAACGGTCTGAAGACGGAGCACACCATGGGTAGATGGGTGGTTAGGACCGATGTTGACAACATACTCATCATCATCGAAACGACGCTTTTCAGTAGCTACCAGATGACCATCAGCACTAAGACTGTATTCTACAGTGAAATCATCCTCTGGCTCATCAGTACAAGGGAACTTGTTTGCCTCAGGACTCATATCGAAGTCCTTACGCAATGGATAGCCCTGGAAATCGGTACGGAGGAAGAGACGACGCATGTCTGGGTGACCCAGGAACTTGATGCCCACGAAATCGAAGACTTCACGCTCCAGGAGGTCAGCCACCTTCCAGAGATGGATAACTGTAGGAATCACATCACTGCCATCCACCTTCTTGGCGATGGTCTTTACCGAGCAGCGCTCGTTGGTCTGAGTATTCTCAAGAATATAGATACATCCGAGACCTTCCTCACCGAAGTCTTCACCGATGATGGTAACAAGGTAGTCGAAATGCTTCTCGTTCTTCAACTTCGCCATTTCAGAAGCGAAATTATCAAAACTCAATTCAATATTATTCAGTTTCATGTTCTTATACCTTATTATATTAATCAGTTAGACCTTTCTGAGGGTCGAAATCCTCAGGTACTTCAGTTACGATGATAGGCTCCTTGTGTCCGAGCTTCTCGCTGTCAGAGAGGTTCTCGTTGCTCAAGCCGCGAAGACCACCCTTGCTCATAGAGAGTTCCTTCTCATCCTGAGTCATCTTGTGGTTAGCACCACCGAAGAATTTCTCAACCTTTACCTTACGCTGCAACTGCATCATACCGTAAAGGATAGCCTCAGGGCGTGGAGGACAGCCAGGGATGTAAACATCCACAGGAACCAACTCGCTGATACCACGAACCACATTGTAGCTCTTCTTGAACGGACCGCCAGAGATGGTACATCCACCCACAGCTACCACATACTTAGGCTCAGCCATTTCATCATACAAACGCTTGAACACTGGTGCCATCTTATTGGTAATAGTACCGGCACACATGATCAAGTCAGCCTGACGTGGAGAGTTACGGGTTACCTCGAAACCAAAACGGGAGAAGTCGTAACGTGCACAACCTACAGCCATGAACTCGATACCACAGCAAGAAGTACCGAAGGTCAAAGACCAGAGTGAGTTACTACGTCCCCAGTTGATGGCAGCATCGAGCGAACCGACTACCACGTTAGCACCACCCTCATTGAGCTCCTGCGCAATCTTTTCGAGAGTGTCATTGTCCTTAAACTCGTCGTAAGGAATACTCTTGATAGAGGCTCTTTTGTTTACTTCCATTCCAACGCTCCTTTCCGCCAAGCATATGCAAGGCCAAATACCAATACCAACAAGAAGAACCCGATGCTCACGAGAGCCATTGGTCCAAACTGCTTAACTACAACTGCCCATGGGTAAAGCAATACTGTCTCGATATCAAACATCAGGAAAAGGATGGCGAAGAGATAGTAGCCGATGTGTGATGGCAACCAAGAGCTGCCACGTGTCGGAATACCACACTCAAAAGGTTCACCCTTTACCGGATTGTATGAACGAGGACCGATCAACTTCGCGATGACATAAGCAGCCACCACCAAGGTTACAGCCGTCAGCAAAACGGTGATAAATAGTGTAAAGTTCATAAAAATTTTTATAACGTTATTTTTGTTTAAATGCTTCTAAGCGCCTGCAAAGGTAGCAAATATTTCTGAAAGAATATAATTTTTAATGTTAAATGTTAAATATCGGGCAAAAAAAAAAGGTTATTAGATGCTAAAATAGGTTGTATCGGGCATGTATCCGACAGTAATGGATACACATTCGCCAGTGGCGGACAGACATCCGACACTGGCGAACATACGTTATTTCTGTTATTGAATAAGTCAAACTTTTATTTGAATAAGCCAAACAGTTCAGCGTCGATGAGATCGGTAACCTTTCGGAAATCCTCAGGATTATCGGCAAACTCCAGGGTGTCGCCATCGATGATGATGAGTCGGCCCTTGTAATCCTTGATCCATTCCTCGTAACGGTTGTTCAAGCCCTGGAGATAGTCGATACGGATGCTCTTCTCGAAATCTCTGCCTCGCTTCTCGATGTGCTTCACGAGGGTCGGAATACTGCTCTTGATGTAAATCATCAGGTCTGGAAGCTTCACCAGACTGATCATCAAATCGAAGAGATCGGTATAGTTCTTGAAATCCCTGTCGCTCATCATGCCGATATCGTGAAGATTTGGGGCAAAGATGCGCGCATCCTCGAAGATGGTTCTATCCTGCACGATGGTCTGCTCCGAACGGGAAATCTCCACCACATCGTGGAATCGCTTGTTCAGAAAGTAAATCTGAAGATTGAACGACCATCGCTCCATATCCTTGTAATAATCGGCAAGGTATGGATTGTTATCTACCGGCTCGAAGTTTGCCTTCCAGCCATATCTCTTGGCAAGCATCTTGGTCAAGGTCGTCTTGCCGCTTCCTATATTTCCAGCTATTGCTATATGCATCTTATTACTTTTTACTTTTTTACGTTTTTACTTTTAAGAGAAGAAGCCGAAGAGCTTGGCATCAATCTTGTCGATGATATCTCCAAACTGCTTGGGATTATGCTCGAAGTCGAGGTTATCCACCTCTACTACCAGCACCCTACCCTTATACTTGTTCATGATGAAATCATCGTAGAGAAGATTGATTCCCTCGAGATAATCGATAGGCATCTTCTGCTCGTAATCACGGCCTCGTTTCTGAATATTCTTCACAAGATGTGGTACAGAAGAACGGAGATAAATCATCAGTTCCGGCATCTCAACCACTTCCATCATCGACTCGAAGAGTTCCATATAGGTATCGAAGTCGCGCTGGTCCATATTACCCATCTTTCTATTATTGGCTGCAAAGACATACACTCCCTCAAAGATGGTACGATCCTGAATGACAGTCTCCTTACAATGCTGAATCTCAAGCAGATTCTTGAATCGCTGCTTCAGATAGAAGACCTCCATATTGAGAGCCCATCGGGGGATGTCCTTGTAATAGTCATCGATGTAGGGATTCTCTGCAACTGGCTCCAAGTACTGCTTCCAGCCGTAGTGCTTGGAGAGCATCTTGGTAAGCGTGGTCTTTCCACTACCGATATTTCCTGCTACTGCTATGTACATTTTTTCTTATATTGAGTATTGAATCTTGAATATAGAATGAGACTGGCTTTAAGCAAGTCTAGATTCTACAGACTGCAAATATACAATATTTATTCGGAATAAACAAAAAAAGTCTCACAGTTTTCACAAATTACGCAAATTATTCTCCAGAAAGAAGAGTCTCCTTCCAGGCAGCCCCCTGAGTTTTGTTCTCCTTATAGAAGTAGTGAGGCCATCCGCCTGCAGCTCCATGAATCTCTGCCTCATACACGGCAAAACGAAAAAAATCAATATTTAATATAAGACAATAAGTATATGACATCGCGAATTCAACAACAAATAAGACAAGTACCGAGCCTCTTTTTTAAGAGACTCGGTACTTCATCATTTATTTCGCATGAAAGGCTATCAGACCTTCCATCGGAGCCCGCATAATCTTGACAATATGAAGATGATGCTCATCCTCCATCACATTTCTGAGGGGAGCTTCAAAATAATGAGCGATGCTTCCCACGAACCCTATCATCGGAATCCCCTCTCCCAAAGAAGAATCCCAGGCTTTCACGCCAGGTTCCAACTGCGAGATATCCTCCTGACTGGCTTTTACATACTGAATATAAGGTCTGAGATTGTTCTCGTAAAAAGCATGGAAGTTACTCAATACCACCCGATACAGTGCCATCGCCTCATTCAGTTTATCACTGCCGTTCTCATATTTTTCTCCCTCTGCTATCTGCTCAGAAATAAAAGGACAGATAGAAGCCAGAAAACGGTTTGCCAACGGTTCACGATACACCTTGTTGATGATATCAGGATAATCCAGTCCCGACCACTTCAGAAACCTCTTTTTGATAGCCGAAGGCAGACTACCCTTGAAGATACCATTCAGGAAAAGCTTGCCCAAGACGGCACCGCTACCTTCGTCACCCAGAATATACCCCAGAGGCGGCGTATTCATCACAATCTTCGTGCCATCATAGAGACAACTGTTGGCACCAGTGCCCAGAATGCATGCCATTCCCGGATGATGTCCGAAAAGCGCTCTTGCCGCTCCTATCATATCCCCCTCTGCCTCTACCTTGGCTCCAGGAAAAGCCTGCTGCAAGAGAGAGTTCATCCGGGGCTTCATCGCCTCGGTTACACCGCTGCCATAGAAATATACTTCCTGTGGTGATTCCGGCAAGATGAGTTCCGACTTCAGTATCTGAAGCACTTCGGCATCCTGCATGTGAATAGGATTGATGCCCTGCGTCTTGCAAGTCATCACTACTTGACCTTGCCCGTCTATCAACGACCAGTCGGTCTTGGTACTGCCACTGTCTGCTATGAGTATGTTCATTGTCGTATTTTTTAAATGCACTGCAAATGTAATGATTTTCGGTGAAATATCGCAAAGAAAAGGAAAAAAAGATACTTCATCAAGCTGATAATCTTAAAAAACTCACATTATTCTTGGGTTTTTCGTGAATTATTAATAACTTTGCACACAAATAGACAAATAATTAAGGAAGAAATAACAATAAAATATTATAATTATGGCAACATTCATTGCAGGACCATGCGTCATCGAGTCGATGGAACTACTGGATACTGTAGCTCAGGAACTCGTTCGTATCAACCAGGACTTAGGAACCGACATCATATTCAAGGCATCCTTCGATAAGGCCAACCGAACCAGCATCCACTCTTTCCGTGGTCCTGGTCTGGAGAAAGGTCTGCAGATGCTCAGCGACATCAAGTCGAAATACGGACTTCGCATCACCACCGATATCCACGAGAGCTATCAGGCTGAAGCTGCGGGCAAGGTATGCGATATTCTCCAGATACCAGCCTTCCTCTGCCGCCAGACCGACCTGCTCGTATCGGCTGCCAAGACCGGCAAGATTGTCAACATCAAGAAGGCTCAGTTCCTCAGCGGAAGAGATATGAAGTATCCGGTTGAGAAAGCTTTGGATAGCGGAGCCAGCGAAGTATGGCTCACCGAGCGTGGCAACTGCTTCGGCTACAACAATCTCGTGGTAGATTTCCGCAACATTCCGGATATGAAGGAGATTGTACCTAATGTCATCATGGACTGCACCCACAGCGTACAGCGGCCAAGCGCAGGAGATGGCAAAACCGTGGGCGACCGCAAGTTTGTGCCAGCCATGGCAAAGGCTGCCAAGGCATTCGGTGCAACAGGCTACTTCTTCGAGGTGCATCCCGACCCAGACCAGGGCAAGAGCGATGCAGCCAACATGCTGGAATTAGCCAAGTTAGAATCTCTCATTCAGGAACTCCTGTAAGAGAATCTAATCATAAAGTTCAATGTTCAAAAATCAAAGTTCAAAGTAAATCATGGACGATAAGACAATAAGAAGTTATGGTGAACAGGCTCTGAGAGACGAGGCACAGGCCATCCTCGACCAGATCGCCTTATTGGACGATAATTTTGAGAAAGCCGTAGATATGATGTATCATTGCCAGGGCAAGATCATCGTTACGGGTGTAGGCAAGAGCGGACACGTGGGTGCCAAGATTGCAGCAACCCTCGCCTCTACAGGTACACCGGCTTTCTATATCAACCCGCTGGATGTATATCACGGCGACCTCGGTGTGATGACCGACAAGGACGTGGTGCTGGCACTGAGCAACAGTGGTCAGACCGACGAGCTGCTCCGCTTCATCCCGATGGTGCTCCACATGAACGTGCCTATCATCTCCATAACGGGCAATCCGAATTCACTGCTGGCAAAATACTCCAACCATCACATCACCGTCAAGGTGAAGAAGGAGGCTTGTCCGCTCAACCTTGCTCCTACCAGCAGTACCACTGCTGCCCTCGCCATGGGCGATGCTCTGGCAATAGCCCTGATGCAGGTGCGCCACTTCAAGCCACGCGACTTTGCCCAGTTCCATCCGGGCGGCGAATTGGGCAAGCGTCTCCTCACCACAGCAGAAGACGTGATGCGCAGCGAAGACATGCCTATCATCCCTAAGGAGATGCATCTAGGCGAGGCCATCATCCATGTGAGCAAGGGTAAGCTCGGACTGGGAATCTCGCTCGATGAAAACCAGCGTGTCATCGGTCTGATTACAGATGGAGATATCCGCCGTGCCATGGAGAAGTGGCAGGCAGAATTCTTCAACAAGACCGTGAGCGACATCATGACCACCACTCCGAAGATGGTGACTCCGAAGACCAAGATTTCGGAGATTCAGCGCATCATGCACAAATACAAGGTACATACGGTACTCGTAGTAGATAAGGATAATCATTTGAAAGGCATCGTAGATCACTATGCATGCATGGTTTAATATTCAGGCACGGATTACACAGATTTATAGATTACACGGTTATAGATAAGATGAGATATTATTTATTAATAGCTACTTTATGGCTGGCTAGTTCGCTGTGCAGCGCACAGACCAGCGATTCATTGATAGTCAACCAGCTTCGTGGGAAGGGGGTCAGCTTTTCCCACGACAACTCCGTCACGCTCCTGATGAGCGGACAGGAGAAATTCGATGATATGTTTCAGGCAATCCGTCAGGCTAAGCACAGTGTGCATCTGGAATACTTCAACTTCCGCAACGACAGCATTGCCTCCCTCCTCTTCGACCTCCTTGCCGAGAAGGTGAAGCAGGGTGTCAAGGTAAGAGCCCTCTACGATGGCTTCGGAAACTCATCCAACAACAAGCCGCTGCGAAAACGGCATCTCAAGGAAATCCGTGCCAACGGCATCGAAATCTTCGAATACAAGTCCCTGAAGTTCCCATGGGTACATGCCGTTTTCAACCGCGACCACCGCAAAATCGTAGTCATCGACGGACAGATAGCCTATACCGGCGGCATGAACGTTGCCGACTATTATATAAAAGGTACGAAGGTGGTAGGCGAATGGCACGATATGCACTGCCGCATCGACGGCAGCGAGGTGAATACCCTGCAGAAGATCTTCCTCAAAATGTGGAACAAGGTAAGCGGACAGCATATCGACGGCGAGGAGTATTACCGCAAGGAGAAGCAAGACTACCTGGTAGAGAATCTCAAACCCGATACCACCGCCACGGCTTATCACAAGACGGTGGGCATCATCAATCGTGAGCCGCATATCACGAAGGATATCATCCGCTACTTCTATGTGAATGCCATCAACGATGCCCAGGACAGCATCAAGCTCATCAGTCCCTACTTCACTCTGAGTCCCAAGCTCAAGAAGGCATTGAAGCGGGCAGTAAAAAGAGGCGTCAAGGTAGAGATCATGCTCTCCACCAGGAGCGATATCCCGCTCACCCCCGATTGCGGATTCTATAATGCCCACAAGCTGATGAAGGCTGGCTGCCATGTATGGATGTACACGCCGGGCTTCCATCATACCAAGATTATCATGGTAGATGGCAAGTTCTGCACCGTAGGCAGCGCCAACCTCAATGCCCGAAGCCTGCGATGGGATTACGAAGAGAATGCCGTGATTGTGGATTCATGCACTACCCACCAGCTCGACCGTCTCTTCGACAGGGAGAAGAAAGACAGTTTCCTGCTCAACGAGCAGAACTGGCGAGAGTGGCGCACCGGATGGCAAAGATTCAGGGGATGGTTTGCAGCAAAGTTCCTCACCCCATTCCTGTAAACAGATAACAGATATATCAGAGAAATATGATGAACGAAGAAATGAAGAAAGCAATGGCAGGCAAGGCGATGCCCGAACTCGCCATTGTAGATAACAATACGCTGGCAGCCTTGGGTCTCAAGGGACTGCTGGAGAGTGTCGTTCCGATGGTAAAGATCAGCATCTTCGGTACATTCGGTGAATTTGAGTCGAATGCACCCGAACGCTTCATGCACTATTTCGTGTCGATGCAGATTCTTCTGACTCACCGCAACTTTTTCATCGAAGAGGCGTATCGCCCCCATACCATCGTGCTTACCCCCTGCAACGACCTCAACTCGCAGCTGCAGGGATTCCACTGCATCTGCGTCAACGTACCGGAATCAAAGCTCATCCGACAGTTGATCCGCCTGCAACGTTCGGGACATCCCCACGGCGAATATATCCCGCCGATGGATTCCTCAGAGTCCAGGGAGAAAGCCCTTTCAGACAGGGAAATCGAGGTACTCTCGCTGGTGGCACAAGGCAAAATCAACAAGGAGATAGCCGAAAAGCTCTTCATCAGTACCACCACCGTGATTACCCACCGCAAGAATATCCAGGAAAAACTGGGTATCAAGAGCGTTTCTTCGCTTACCATCTATGCCGTGATGCACGGTTATGTGGATATCAACAAGATCTAGCAGCCGGAGAGGCATCCCCCAAAATGATGATGCCTCTTACTCACATACCTATATATAATGATAGTGCCTTCCCCGCAAGCAGCAGGGAAGGCACTATCATTTTATAAAAAATAACATTTCAAAGGTCGTTTTTCTAAGCAAAACTAGAGTTTCACCGTAGAAATATCAACCAGATCGTTTACGATGGCATAAATCGTCAGGCCCGCAGGAGAATGAATCTGGAGCTTACGGGCGATGTTTCGGCGATGGGTAATCACCGTGTTCACGGAGATAAAGAGATGGTCGGCTATCTCCTTGTTCGACATACCCTGAACCAGCGCAATGATTACATCTTTCTCTCGGTCGCTCAACTGCTCATCGTTGTTCGGCGTCTGATTGATCATACTCGAAATCTTGGCACTCACGTCATTCTGCTTCAGTTTCCGCTCGGCATTTCTCACGGCAGGAATAAAAATTTCTTCCTCCACCTCAGAGTGATGCGTAAGCCACTCCTCGTTGTTGTAGATATCATAGAGAGTGGCACTGAGCTGGTTGTTGTGCAGTCCATCCGAAGGCAGATACTTGATGATGATGCTCTTCAATTCCTTCAGCTTCATATCCACCTGCACATGATGCTTCGAGAAGGTTTCGATATCAAAGTTGGTATTGGCATTACCATCTATAAGTGCCTGAACATAAGGAAAAACCATCTTCTCCTCATACTTCATGTGGTTGGTGATGCTGTGGGCATAATCATCATAGAGTTTCAGAATCCGTCGCGCCAGATTATCCGTTTCATCCAGGGCTTCCACCAGCTCCTTACGGATAAAAGGTAACTGGAAATCTATGTAGTAGGCATGCGATGCCTTAAGATAATGCAACAGGGTCGGCAACGACAAGCGGTCGGCATTGTCGTACTCCTTGTAACCATTTATCGTAAAGTTTACCACGGCAAGGAAGGTGTAGGTATCCACGTTCTGTTCATTGCAGACTTCCCTTACCGTCTTGTCGCCGAATCCCAGATTGATGCCGAAGCTACCCAGGCTCTGCAAGATATTGTAATTGTCTCTAATGATGCTGATCATCTTGTCGTCAGCCTCATACATCTTCTGATTTTTCATCTTGTTCTATCCTTAAATGCAAACATCCTTGTATCAAAAACATTCATCATGTTTTTATTTCGGTTGCAAATATACAAAAAAGTTTCGAAACCCGCAATACCTAGAAATGGGGATGCCGATGTTTACCGAAATTTAGGTATTGCAAGTTTTTTTTAACTCCGTACCTTTGCACCCGAAATCGAGAAAGAGCGCGGTGATGATTGCCACTCCCGAGCGGCAGAGGTGCGTAATTCCTTATCAAGCTACAGGACTTTAAGGAGATACTAGGTCTCTAAAGTGTCAAGATTCCAACTAAGTATGATTAAAAAGATTATATTCATTCTTTACATCCTTGTGCTCGTATGCATGGCAGCCGCCACTATCGTGGAGAAAAGCCAGGGCACGGATTATGCCCATGCCCACTACTATGGGGCATGGTGGTTCATTCTTATCTGGGCAGTACTTGCTGCCCTCGGTTATATCATCAAAAGAAAAGTGAAGTGCGCTTCTACATTGGCACTCCATCTCTCCTTCATCATCATCCTCTTGGGTGCCCTACTCACGCATGTATCAGCTAAAAGAGGCATGATTCATCTGCGCATCGGTCAGCCTACAGATACTTATATGGCTCAAGACGAGGAGCAGGGTATGAAGGAAGAGAAACTCCCTTTCTCGCTCTGCCTGCAGAAGTTTGAAGCGAAGATGCACGATGGAACCAACGCCGTGGCTGACTATTCTTCAAAATTCACCGTAATAGACGGAGATGATAAGAGCGAAGGCGAAGTTTCGATGAACAACATCTATTCCCACCGGTCTTACCGTCTTTATCAGTCATCTTACGATGAAGACGGCAAGGGAAGCGTGCTCGCTATCAATGCCGATCCATACGGCATACCAGTCACCTATACTGGCTATGCGCTGCTCTTCATCTCCCTCGTATGGATGCTCTTCGACCCTAAGGGCGGTTATCGCAAACTACTGAAGAGTCCTTTGCTCAAGAAGGGAGCCTTGATGACAGCACTCATCCTCAGCATGGGCAATATACAGACACTGCATGCAGAATCTGCAACTGGCAATCTCCAAAATGCTGTATTGCCAAAGGAAACTGCAGAGAAGTTTGGCGAGCTTCATATTCTCTACAACGACCGCATCTGTCCGGTACAGACCTTTGCCCTCGATTTCTGCAAGAAGATATATGGAGCCAGGAGCTATCAGGGATTGACTGCAGAACAGGTACTCTCTGGTTGGGTATTCTATGGAAATACTTGGGCAAACGAGCCTTTCATCAAGATCAAGAGCGGAGAAATGAAATCAGCGATGAATCTGCCTGACTATGCTTCGCTCAATACTTTCTTCAATCGTGAGATGGGTGGCTATACCATCGGACAGTATGTTCAGGAATACTACAATGGTCAGCAGGACAAGTTCCATCAGCAAGCCGCCGATATCGATGGCAAGATACAAATCATCATGGAGTTGCGAGAAGGTATCTCATTGAAAGTTCTTCCTTACACCTTCACCAAGAACGTGAAAGCTACCAAGGATCATCCTTCCATCAAGGCGGGTACCACCACCTGGTTTTCACCGGTGGATAAGTTGCCACAGGCCGTAGAGCAGCAGCATGCGCTCTATATCAGGAATGTATTCTCTCTGCTGAATGGCGATGTAAAGGCAGGAAATATCAGCCGTGTAAACGAGTTCTTCGTCAAGATGAAGAAATATCAGGAGGTTAGTAGCGGTAATTCGCTGCCAACAGCTACCCAGTATAAGGCAGAACGCATCAATAATGCCTTTCCTTTTGCCACCATTCTCTTCATGGCAAACCTCACATTGGGTTTCATTGCCCTCTTCTACACCATCTATCGCATGACGAAGAAGAAAGAAATCAAGGTATTGAACATCGCTTTGCCTATCCTGCTTGGCGTATCCTTCCTTGCATTAACCTTCGGATTGGCATTGAGATGGATTATAAGCGGCAACATACCTATGTCTAACGGATATGAAAGTATGCTGACTGTTGCCTGGGTCGTGATGCTTATCAGTATTCTGATGCAGTTGCGCATCCGCATCGTGATGGTATTCGGCTTCCTGATTTCAGGATTCTTCCTTCTGGTAAGCCATATCAACCAGATGGATCCTGCTATCGGACAGATGATGCCGGTATTGAACAGTCCGTTACTCAGCATCCATGTCAGCATCATCATGATGAGCTATGCACTGCTATCCTTAACTTTCATCTGCGGCATCATGGGCATCTGCATGCGCTCTCATGGCGACGAACTGCGGGATTTAAGCCGTCTCTTCCTCTACCCTGCCCTGACCACGATGGGGTTCGGCATCTTCATCGGAGCCATCTGGGCTAACGTGAGCTGGGGTAATTACTGGAGTTGGGATAGCAAGGAGACGTGGGCGCTCATCACCTTTATGATTTATGCAGTAGTAGTGCATACGCAGAGCCTGCCTGTTTTCCGCAAGCCGCTGGTGTATCACATCTACATCACCCTAGCCTTCCTGAATATCGCCATGACCTACTTCGGTGTGAACTATTTCCTCACGGGCATGCACTCGTATGCATAACCCATCAGAAGACAGAATATATTTAGTCTTAAGGCAAAATTTATTTTCCCTTAAGGATAATTTTATTTTCCCTTAAGGATAAATATATGATGGTGTTGACATCAATCTAATCAAGAAGTATTCCGGACTAACCCAGGAACAGATAGAAAAAATGAAATAAGAAGGGAGAAATGCTCTGGCGACAGAGCGGAGCCATGAGCCTGAATGATTTGATGCAGAAGATTTCGCAGCAGCAATAATTGCCCTGCTGAAAACGAAATCCGTTCCCCCACACTCTTTTTATGTTTTTTTAATATCCTACGGTAACAATTGTTACCGTAGGATTATTTTTAAAGCCGTAATTTTGCAGCCGTAAACCAGGAATGGCAGATTGCCGCCTGGAAGAAAACATTAAAATAACTCATTAATTGATAGCAATATGGCAGAAAACAAGATGTTCTGTTTCCAGTGTCAGGAAACAGCTAAGGGTACAGGCTGTACCATCAAGGGTGTTTGCGGTAAGGAGGCTACAACTTCCAAGTGGCAGGATCTGCTGCTCAGCGTGGTTCGTGGCATAGGAACCATACAACATAGCATAGGCGAAGAGCCGACACCAGAGGTAACCCATTTCCTCACGGATGCACTCTTCACCACCATCACCAACGCCAACTTCAACGATCAGGATATCCTGCAAAAGGTAGATAAGGGCATCGTACTGAAGAAACAGCTGCTGCAAAAGGCAGCAAGCATGAATATCCACCTCCCTGCCTATCAGGAGGTAACCTGGGGTGGCGAGAAGACAGACTATGAGGCTGAGGGTGCCCGTGAATCCGTGCTCCGCCACGAGAATCCAGATATCCGCTCGCTCAAGGAACTCACCATGCTCGGTCTGAAGGGTATGGCAGCATACTACGAGCACGCAGCCCATCTGGGAGAAGAGAACAGCGAGATTATCAGCTTCATCTGCCGTGCACTCGCCACTATCAGCAACCCTGATGCTGCTATGAACACGCTGCTGGGCGTGGTACTCGAAACAGGTAAGTACGGCGTGGATGTGATGGCACTCCTCGACAAGGCCAACACCCAGGCATACGGTAATCCGGAACTCACCCGGGTGAACATCGGCACAGGCAGCAATCCGGGCATTCTCATCTCCGGTCACGACCTGAAGGATATCGAAGATCTCCTCATCCAGACCGAAGGCACGGGCATCGACGTCTATACCCATGGCGAGATGCTTCCTGCCCACTACTATCCGCAGCTCAAAAAGTACAAGCATCTGGTGGGCAACTACGGCAATGCGTGGTGGAAACAGAAGGAGGAATTCGAGAGCTTCAACGGTCCTGTAGTCTTCACCACCAACTGCATCGTGCCGCCATCGCCATCGGCAGGTTACAGGAACCGCGTCTTCACCACCAACTCTACCGGTTTCCCTGGCTGGAAGCATATCCAGGCGGGTGCCGACGGCCACAAGGACTTCTCCGAGGTGATTGCGCTTGCCAAGACCTGCCAGCCACCTAGGGAGATAGAGACAGGCGAGATCATCGGCGGTTTTGCGCATGCCCAGGTCTTTGCTCTGGCAGACAAGATAGTAGAGGCTGTGAAGAGCGGAGCCATCCGCAAGTTTGTGGTGATGAGTGGCTGCGATGGCAGAATGAAGAGCCGCAACTACTACGAGGAGTTTGCCAAGGCGCTGCCTCAGGATGTAGTGATACTCACCAGCGGCTGTGCCAAGTTCAAGTATAACAAGCTCAATCTGGGCGACATCAACGGCATTCCCCGTGTGCTGGATGCCGGTCAGTGCAACGACTCCTATTCCTGGGCGGTTGTGGCATTGAAGCTGAAGGAGATCTTTGGAGCCAGCGACATCAACGAACTTCCTATCTTCTTCAATATTGCCTGGTACGAGCAGAAGGCAGTCATCGTACTTCTTGCCCTGCTGCATCTGGGCGTAAAGAACATCCATCTGGGTCCTACGCTCCCAGCCTTCTGTTCACCAGCCGTACTGAAGGTTCTGGTAGATACCTTTGGCATTGCCGGAAACGGAACGGTAGAAGAGGACATCAAAAAATATATAGGATAAGAACAGCAGCTACTGAGTTAAGGGAGAATTTGCAGCCGTTAGACAACGTCCATGCCGAGCATATAACAATAAAGGGAGATTTCTTGGCGAAATCTCCCTTTATCAATTGCAAAAAGCAGCTATAATTTCTTTATTTCATCTAATGACAACTGGGTTGCTGCTGCCACTTGCTCGGCAGACAAGCCCATTGCAAGAAGACGACGGGCTGTGGCCTTCTTCTCATCTTGGGCTCCTTCGGCACGACCTTCAGCTCGTCCTTCAGCTCGTCCTTCAGCTCGTCCTTCAGCTCGTCCTTCAGCTCGTCCTTCAGCTCGTCCTTCAGCTCGTCCTTCAGCTCGTCCTTCAGCTCGTCCTTCAGCTCGTCCTTCTTCTCGACCATCGGCAAGACCTTTCTGCCAGCCATCATCATAACCCGTCTTGATAACGCTGCGCTGATAGCGCAGATTCTCCATGTGGCGGACATAATCATTCTTTTCCGCTACGGTCAACTTATCTATATCCAGGCATTTGCGGGCATCTGCCAAACCTGGGGCCTGGGCTGCCTCGCTGATCTCGCCGGTCTTGAGAAACTCGATCCATTCATCCAGATTGTTCACCGCCAGCTTATCAAAGTTATTCACGCAGAGCAGATAATACTCCGGGAATATGTCTCCGGCTTCGCGATTAGTCTTGCGCCCCTGAGGGATTTCATCACCGAAGAAGAGTTCACTCTGTCGGTTGGAGAGTTTCAGGATATCATCCGGCTGATGCAGTCCCTGGAACATCGTCTTGCCATGATATACATAATCCTTAGCCTGTCCCAATGTGAAATACACTATATTGATGGAATATACCTTGCGCACCTTGTCGTAATCATCGCCCAGACTGATATTGTCTGTGATGACCTTGGAAACTCCATAGAGCATACGGTGGAAATAGGTATGTTCCCGGGTATTCTGTATCTCGAAGATGATGAATTCTCCCTTTTCATTTTCTGCCAGGATATCCACTCTGTTGAATTTATCATTCTCGGTCTGCTGATTGCTCTCACTATCCAGGAATCGGTTGATCTTGAATTTCTCGTTCAACAGCGAACACATAAAGCCTTCCAGCACGGCATAGTTTGCCTTGTTGCGAAGCAGGCGCTTCATCGCCCAGTCAAATCTGATATAATTTGCCATATTCTTCCTCCATTTATTAATTTTCAGCTGCAAAGTTACGACTTTATTTTAAGACACCAAAGTTTTTTCGTATTTTTCTTGCTTATTACCAGAACTTTAGCTAGTAAGATTCTACTCTTATAGGGCGTGCGGAGATTTTGCCTTCAAGATTCTAAATGGAGCAAACAATAAATCGGGGGAAAATGCGTTATTGAATATAAAACTTAAATGTATGAAAGAATCAATATTCGTTACCTTGCAGAAATGCACGGTGTTTGAGGGGTTTACTCCAGAGGAAATCAGAGAGGCACTGTCGATGGTAAGCTACCGGATGGTGGAGCTTGCTGCCAGGGAAACCTATGTGCTGGCAGGAATGCCCTGCAGATATGCCGACATCATTGTCGAGGGGGAGATGATAGCCCGCATGTCAGGATTGTCGGGCAAGCAGGCTCAGATAGAGCGGTTGGGCGAATCGATGTTGATAGCCCCTGCCTATATCTTCGCACATAATAACGAGATGCCCGTAAGCGTGGAGACAAGCAAGAAGACCACCCTCCTGCGCATGAGGCCTTCGGAACTGAAACTGCTGATAGATACTGATGAGCGCATACGCTGGAACTTCATCCAGCACCTGTCAAGGATAGATATCTTCCTTTCGCAGAAAATGCGCATGCTCTCCCTTTTCTCCGTCAAGGAGAAGGTGGCGCAATACCTCATCAAGATGGCTACCGAACAGCAGAGCAGAACCATCCATCTGGATGTCAGCCGACAGGAAATGGCAGATATCTTCGGTATCCAGAAGTTCTCACTCCTCCGCTGCCTCTCCGAATTCGAGGAGAAGGGTGCCATCAGGATTGAGGGCAAGACCATCACCATACTCAACTCGGATGAAATGAAATAAGGAGCAGGAATGAGAGGAAAGGAGAGAGAAAGAACCGATGAAGACGAAGTTCTCCACCTGCGCCTCCAGAGCCCATCTTCAGCACCACATCCGCTGCATCGGTTTGAAATCCCCCATTCCCATCACATTGCAGACTACATCCTGATTGCTGGGGGATAACATATCCCCAGAGCATAAAGAGGTTAGGACATTTATTAGCGGCGGATTGTAAATCCGCCGGAACGCCTAACGGAGGAAAGGGCATATCCGACGCTACGAAATTACCTTAATATATATGTGAAACAAGACGATTATGAGAAAAAACTGCCTTAAAATTTGGAGGTTACAAATATTCAGCGTATCTTTTCATAAGATTTGCGGCACTCAGCAATTTGAAAGCAAGCTTTCATTGCACTCGCTGGCAAAATCTTTGCATAAGATTTAAAAAGAATGACGTATGAAACAGGTAGAAGAAACATACATCAGCTTGCTGACCGACTTCGGTTTCAAGCGAATATTTGGAACGGCAATGAACAAGAATTTACTGATTTGCTTCCTCAACAGCTTTTTTAATGGCCGACAGGTTGTGAAGGACGTGTCGTATCTGAATCCAGAGCACGTAGGAGGCAAGTAAGATGGCATATCGTGATATAAAAAAACTCTATTGATACGGCGAAGCAAGAAGGTAAGAATGAGAAAGCCTTGGAAATTGCCAAGAACATGCTTGCCGATGGTGTTGACATCAATCTAATCAAGAAGTATTCCGGACTAACCCAGGAACAGATAGAAAAAATGAAATAACTAATAGAATAAAAAAATGAAGAAAAAATCAAGTTGGTAGGCTGGAGCATCCTAGGAATCCTGCTCATAGCTGTAGCAACATTACTGTTGGCACGCTTTGTTTTCAATAAACAAGTGGAAGCTTACCTTTGCAATTCGCTGAAGAATGAAATGGTAGAAAAATTAAAAGACGCTGGCAAATATGTACCAGATACTACGTCCTATCATTTTGCATATCAGAAAGATTCTGTCCAATCACAAAAAATCCGTGAATATTTCAAACTCGATACAGTTGTATCTTCCACAATGCCAACATGGGACAAGGCCATTTCACTGGCACGTTTTGTAGCGGAAAACATTCCTCATGCCAATCAAAAGATTAATCCTAAGAGACGTAATGCTATAGATCTCTGGAAATACACTCGATCGATAGAGCCTGCATTCTACTGTCGATTACACTCCATCCTCTTACACGAACTATTGCTGTCTGAGGGTATTGTAAACCGCATTGTAACTTGTCATCCTGCAGATTCCGAGGATTCCGACTGCCATATTGTTAACCTGGTGTGGCTGCCAGAATTACAGAAATGGGCTATGCTAGACTCGGATATGAAAGCTTGGGCAGAAGATGAAAAAGGCACTCCACTTTCTCTTACAGAAATGCGTGAGCGATATATTGACGGCAGAGAAATCGTTTACCGTCCTCTCTTGAATTCAGATAATGATTTTGTTTATTACAGGGCATATTGGGCAAAAAACTTATACTGGTTTGATACGTGGGAGACAACAGGCTATGGTCGCGAAGATAATAATCCTGCTTATCGAAACAATAATCGCCATATCGTGCTTGTTCCTTCTGGATTCAAAGGTTTTGAACTTCCCGACCATTCAGTACTGACAACAGATACTTCACATTTCTGGGCAGCTCCCCAAAATTAGTAACTGCCATTTACTAGATCTACCCCAGGAACAAATGAAATAGGCTTCAATGGCAAATGAAGCCTATTTCATTGTCCAACGAAAGTACTTTCATGTGCTCATGAAAGTACTTTCGTTTTTTATTGCTTTTTCTACTATATTTTATTCCATAAAGACAGAGCGCCAAAGACTGTAGCGCGCTTCAGGATTCAACCGCTCCAAATGCCGGAAGACGGCTTGCATATCCGAACGGCGGGTAGTCTCTTCGTAAGGACACAACGCCTTCTGCTTCGTGAATTGCAACTCTTCTGCCACCTGACGGATATCCGCCTCATGCACCAGACAGAGGGGACGGATGATGGTAAGCGGATAATGTTTTAAAGGAAGACTGGGCTGCATAGTGGAATGAGAACCCTCGAAGGTGATATTCATCAGGAAAGTAACGAGGATATCATCCATGTGATGGCCCAGAGCTATCTTATTGAACCCGTGGCTTACAGCAAACTCGAAGAGCGTCTTGCGGCGGTTCCACGCACAGAGAAAACAACGGGTCTTGCGGGGATCGGTGGATTCATCGAAAGAACTATGCAGAATATGAAGTTTGATGCCATTCTCTGCACAAAATGCCTGCAGATAAGAACGGTCAGTCTCGTAAGGGATGTTATCCATAATGATATGCGCCGCCTCTACCTCGATATGCGGCTTATAGATGCGGGCACGCTGAGCCAAGAGGCGCAACAGTTCCAGGGAATCCTTTCCGCCGCTCAAGGCAATGAGAATCCGGTCACCATCCTCCAAAAGGTGATAATCCACGCATCCTTTATTGAATCGCTTTAAAATCTTCTGTTCTGCTTTCATCACATTATATTATATAAATGTAGCCGTATATGATATGAAAGAAAAAAGCCGCTGTCCCCTAGAGAACAGCGACTTTATCAAATACATTCCTCATCCTATGAAGGAGAGAAACGACAATTTAAACTTCGAATATATGAAAACGCGTTTTATCGCTTGATTCCTTCTTACTTAGCGTAAGCTACACTGCGAGTCTCACGAATCACGGTGATCTTCACCTGACCAGGATAGGTCATCTCGTTCTGAATCTTGGTTGCAATCTCATCAGAGAGCTTGATACTCTGCTCATCGCTCATCTTGTCGGCACCCACGATGACACGAAGCTCACGACCTGCCTGGATGGCATAGGTCTTTGTTACGCCAGGATAGCTCATGGCGATAGCCTCAAGATCGTTCAATCGCTTGATATATGCCTCTACAATCTCACGGCGGGCACCTGGACGGGCACCTGAGATGGCATCACATACCTGTACGATAGGAGCCAGAAGGGTATTCATCTCCATCTCGTCGTGGTGAGCACCGATGGCATTGCAGATATCTGCCTTCTCCTTGTACTTCTCGGCAATCTTGGCACCATAGAGTGCATGTGGCAACTCGCTCTCCTCGTCTGGCACCTTACCGATATCGTGCAACAGACCGGCACGCTTTGCCTTCTTAGGGTTCAAGCCCAGCTCAGAAGCCATCACCGCACAGAGATTGGCGGTTTCGCGCGCATGCTGCAAGAGGTTCTGACCATAAGAAGAACGGTACTTCATCTTACCGATGATACGGATCAGCTCTGGATGCAGACCATGGATACCGAGGTCGATGGCTGTACGCTTACCGGTCTCGATGATCTCATTATCCAACTGCTTCTTCACCTTGGCTACCACCTCCTCGATACGGGCTGGGTGGATACGGCCATCGGCTACCAGCTGATGGAGAGCCAGACGGCAAACCTCACGGCGCACAGGGTCGAAGGCTGATATAACGATAGCCTCAGGAGTATCATCTACCACGATTTCCACACCGGTGGCTGCCTCAAGGGCACGGATGTTGCGGCCTTCACGACCGATGATGCGTCCCTTGACTTCATCATTATCGATGTGGAATACAGAGACTGAGTTCTCTATAGCAGTCTCGGTAGCCACACGCTGGATGGTCTGGATTACGATTTTCTTAGCCTGCTGGTTGGCATTGAGCTTGGCATCATCCATGATCTCATTGATGTAACTGGCTGCATCAAGACGAGCCTGATCCTTCAGACTCTCTACCAAGCGACTCTTCGCCTCCTCGGCACTGAGTCCAGAAAGCTCTTCGAGCTTAGCCTGCTCCTGCTTCTGCATCTTCTCGAGTTCCTGCTGCTTCACGGCGAGGAGTTTCTTCTCATTGTCGATGCGCTGCTGATACTGCTCTACCTCCTGCTTGCGGCGACCGAGGTCTTCCTGGCGCTGGTTGAGCGAGATTTCGCGCTGCTTGAGCTTGTTTTCACTCTGCTGGATGCGGGAGTTGCGCTGCTGCACCTCCTTCTCCAACTCGGCTTTCTTATTGAGGAACTTCTCCTTCACTTCGAGAAGCTTTTTCTCCTTTACAACTTCTGCCTCTTTGCTGGCAGCATCTATCATTTCATTATATTTTCCCTTAATGACATAACGGAAAATGACATACCCCACGATACCTCCCAACACGAGAGCTACCAGGGCCGCTATTATTGTTACCATATATATATTATAATTATTAATATTCTTACTTAGCCAAGGTATCTTCTATCTCCGCAGTCAGCTTGTCCAGAATATCATTATATGGTTGGGTATCATTTTTATCTGATTCCTTCTCGAATCTCAAAGCTACGTCGATGAGAGCCATATACAAAATCTCCTTGTCGCTCTTGCGCCCCTTGAAGATTTTCGCATACGAATTGACGATCTCATCGATCAACTTAGCCGACTTACGATAATACTCCTCATCCTCTCTCGGTATTCTTACCGTGAGGTCGGTATCATATACATGTAATCTGATCTGTAATTTATCTTCCATCTGATCTGCCTCCGCTTCAATAGTTATTACTTGTCGCTCAGTAGCGTTATACACTTGTTGACATCTCTGATGAGCTTGGCGATGCGCTTCTGGGTGGTCTCCATGTCGGAGTCGGAAATTGTCATCATCTTCGCCATCTTCAGACTGTCGTAATCATGCTTTGCCTGAGTCAACTTCTCCTGCAATTCCTTGATCTTGGCATCGCGCTCATCCACCATTGCATACAGCTCTGCATTCTCATGCTTGATATCTTCAAACTTGAGAATCATCTGCCTTACTCTTGTGGCAAACGTATTGATTGTTTTCTCACTAGCACTCATGCCTTTTTACTTTTTTGGCTACAAATTTAAGAGAATAATTTGAAAAAAACAAATATTCTCCTGTTTTTTTATCTTTTTGGGAGAATATTGGCTACTTTCCCATCTTTTGCTTTGCCTTTTCCACCGCTTCATCGGATGGACGTGGCTCCTTCTTTGCCAACATCAGTACCTGGAAGGTGAAATCGGTAACCCATTGCTGACTGAATTTCAGACGGGTGTTGAAGTGGCGCAAGCCTACCACGGTCTTGAGCACGCTGGCATCCGAGAAATCGTTCTTGTTGAAGATATCGTCCACAGTCTGTGCAGTGAGCTTATAGAGGGTCTTCTTCATAAAGTTGGGCAGACGAAGCTTGAACTTCATCAGGTTGCCCATGAGCATCATCAGATCCTGGGTGAAGTTCTGGAACTGGATGAGATAGGTATTGACATCCTGGAGTTTCTGGCAGTTCTTGCGGATGCTGGCATCAATCTCCTTGAAAAAGTTATCGTCGGTATCATAGATGTTCTTCATCATCTTCTTGACCTGTGCCTTCTCGCCAATGCCCAGACGGTTGTTGACGGTAGGAACATGGAGGCTGGTCTTGAAGACACGGAGGTCTGGAAGCATAGCCAGATTGGTGATACCTAATTGTGAAGCCAAGGCAGCCTGGAAATATACACGGACCAGGGTCATGTAGTCTTCCATTCCACCTACTTTCTTATCTTCGTCTTTACGACTGAATAGTTTAGAAAATATTCCCATTCTTAATCTTATTTATTCATTAATGTTCTTAAATGTTCTGCAAAAATACAATAAAATCGCAAAATACCCAAATTAAGAGATGTTTTTTTTCCCCGAAAGCATGTTTTTCCTATATTATATGAAGATTTTAGGCAGATTATTTTCACCGCTCAATATTTTTTAGTAACTTTGCCACGTTTTTAAAGACTTTTTTTCAGTTCCGCACAAAGTCTGCATTGACTGTGGAATGTGCAACATATAAAAATAAAAAGGTATAATAAGAACTTTTACCATAAAAAGAAATAAAGAAGAAGATATGAAAGGAATCGTATTAGCAGGTGGTTCGGGCACCAGACTATACCCCATCACCAAGGGCATCAGCAAGCAGCTGATTCCTATCTTTGACAAGCCTATGATATATTATCCCGTATCGGTACTGATGCTGGCTGGCATCAAGGAGATTCTGATTATCTCTACGCCTTTCGACCTGCCTGGATTCAAGAGACTGCTGGGTGACGGAAGCGAACTGGGGGTTCACTTCGAGTATGCAGAACAGCCTTCGCCTGACGGACTGGCTCAGGCGTTCATCATCGGAGAGAAATTCATAGGGAAGGATGACGTCTGCCTCGTGCTGGGCGACAACATCTTCTACGGAGCCGGCTTTACCGGACTGCTGAAGGAGAGCGTGAAGGCAGCCGAAGAGGGACAGGCAAGCGTATTCGGCTACTACGTGAACGATCCGGAAAGATACGGCGTGGCGGAGTTTGACAAGGACGGCAACTGCCTGAGCATCGAGGAGAAGCCGGCACAGCCTAAGAGCAACTATGCCGTAGTGGGACTCTACTTCTATCCGAACAGCGTGGTAGAAGTGGCGAAGCACATCAAGCCTAGTGCGCGTGGAGAGCTGGAGATTACCACAGTGAACCAGCACTATCTGGCAGAGAAGACCCTGAAGGTAAGAACCCTGCAGCGAGGTTTTGCCTGGCTGGATACCGGTACCCACGACAGTCTTTCGGAAGCCAGCACCTTCATAGAGGTGATAGAGAAGCGCCAGGGACTGAAGGTAGCCTGCCTGGAAGAGATAGCCTACAACCAGGGATGGATCGGCAAGGAACAGCTGAAGAAACTGGCTGAACCGATGCTCAAGAACGGATACGGACAGTATCTGATGGCTATAGCTACAGACAACAGATAAGCTCTGACTCAAGACTGAGATTTCAACAGAATAAAATAAGAATATCATTAATAGTAAAATGGAAGAAAACAAGAATTACGAACTTGAGGACTTGCAGGAGCAGGAAGAACAGTCTGCGCTCGACTTTCAGACCATCTATTCCACTCTGATCCTGAACTGGAAATGGTTCCTTCTCTCGATTGTTCTCTGCTGTGCCCTTGCAGTGGCTTACGTGAAGCTGGCACCAAAGGTATTCCAGAGTTCTACGAAGATTTTGATCAAGGATGATGAATCCAAGAAGAGCGGCGGTGCTGCCGGTGCAGCGGCTGCGGCGATGTCGAACCTGAGTCTGGGATTCATGTCCAGTTCCAACGGTATCGACAACGAGACGGAAATTCTGAACTCACGCTTTCTGGTACAGCAGACCATCAAGAACCTGAAGCTCTACGCAGAGTACAAGCACGGCGGCATGCTGGTAGATACGCTGATCTATGCCAAGCAGGAAGTAAACGTGGACATGGACACCACCAGCCTGAAGCAGCTGAATGCTCCGATGAAGCTGACCATCACCCGTGAGGGAGGTATCTACCACGTAAAGGGTAAGTATTTCAAGCCTATCGATGCAGAAACCTTCGAAAAGGCTCCTTACGAAATCAACAAAACCCTCGCCAAACTCCCGGCACAGATCAGAACCAAGGCGGGTACACTGACCCTGACACAGAACCCTGTCTATGAGCTGAAGGAAGGTACTGAGCTGAAGGTGGAGATGATTTCTCCTTTCAAGGCTTCTAAGGAATACTTCAAGCGTCTGACCATGAACCAGACCAAGAAGACGGCTAACACCGTGGAGCTGACCTTCAACGATGAGAGCAGAGAAAGAGGCGTTGACTTCCTCAATGGTCTGATTGATGCCTACAACTATCAGGCAAACATCGACAAGAACGAGATACAGAAGCGCACAGAAGACTTCATCAACAGCCGACTGGCAAAGATTTCTACAGAGTTGACCGGTAACGATACCAACCTGGAGAAGTACAAGCAGAAGAACCGTATGGTGGATATCGGACTGAACGCCAAGCAGGCTGTATTGAGTTCCGACCAGTTTGACCAGGAGTTGAATAAGGCCAACATGCAGGTGGAACTGCTCAACGAGATTGGTAAGTATATGGATCAGCCAGCCAACAAGTATCAGCCTATCCCTACCAATGTAGGTCTGGAGGATGAGAGTGCTACGGCATTGATCGGACAATACAACAGCCTTGCCCTGACCCGCAAGCAGCTGCTGCACAGTGCGAGCGAGGATTCGCCAGTGGTAACCCCTATCACGGCACAGCTGGAAGACCTGATGACTGCCATCAAGCGAGCTATGTTCCAGGCAAGAATCAATATGAAGATCCAGCGTAACAGCATCGCCGACATGGCTAGCAAATACGAGAAGACTATCGGTGTGACTCCAGAACAGGAGAAGGCACTGACACAGATCGGACGTCAGCAGTCGGTTACCTCAGGTCTTTACCTGATGCTGCTGCAGAAGCGTGAGGAGACTTCCATGTCGCTGGCATCAACCGCCGACAAGGCAAAGATCATCGAGCCTGCAGCTTTCGTAGATAAGGTAAGCCCTAAGGGAATCATCGCATTACTCATCGCATTCATCCTGGGTGTTGCCATCCCTGCCGGTATCATCTACCTTCGCGAACTGCTGCGCAGCAAGATTCTGGGTCACGACGATGTAGAGAAACTGACTCAGCTCCCTATCATCGGAGACATCCCTACTGCCAGCGCCAACGGAAGCAAGGGTAACATCGTGATACAGGAAAACAAGAGTAACCTGATGTCGGAAATCTTCAGAGGATTGCGTACCAACCTGCAACTGGCAGGTGACGACAAGGAAAAGGTATTCATCGTGACCTCTACCACAACCGGAGAAGGCAAGACCTTCATCGCTTCAAACCTTGCTATGAGCCTCGCTCTGCTGGAGAAGAAGACCATTATGGTAGGACTCGATATCAGAAAGCCTAGAATGGCAGAACTCTTCAGCATCGGAGACCGCCAGCACGGCATCACCAACATCCTTGCCAACGAGGAATGTAACTGGGAGGAAGTAAAGGCTCAGATTGTAACATCTGGCGTGAACCACAACTTAGACTTGCTGACGGCAGGTCCTACACCAGCCAACCCTGGTGAACTGATGGTAAGAAAGAGCCTGAAGCAGACCATCGCTCTGCTGAAAGAGCACTACGACTATGTGATCATCGATACAGCGCCTGTAGGACTGGTAGCAGATACCCTGCAGCTCAGCAAGCTAGCAGACAGAACGCTGTTCGTTTGCCGTGCAGACTTCTCAACTAAGTCTAGCTTCACTTACATCAACAAGCTCGATGAGCAGAAGAAACTGCCAAATATCTCAATCGTAATCAACGATATCGACCTCTCCAAGAAGAAGTTCGCATACAGTTACGGATTTGGCAAATACAGCAAAAACGGCAACCGTTCTTTCGGTTTCTACGGTTTGTTCAGCAACAACACCAATGATGACAGCATCAAGATCTAGATCTTGAATCACGATAAAAAAAAACGACGTGCAGCACTTGAATCAAAGTGCTGCACGTTTTTTTATGCATCAAAAAAAATAGGGCGCATCACAAAAGAATCGTGACACGCCCAAATAATAGAAATGATAATTACTATAATTAGAAGAACAAGTAGCGGTTATCCACTACGTGAGCCTTCATATAAAGCTCGTTCATGAAGTTGCCGGCATACTGCATAGCCTTCTGGCGGCACTTCTGCTCGTAAGCCTTCTCATCGAACTTAACAGGACGGTTGGTCTTGCCAGTAACCTGGAAGAGATAAACACCTGCGTTACCCTTTACCGCGTTAGCTACGAAAGCGCCCTTCTTGGTAGCTGAAACAGCACCAGAAACAGCAGGCTCGCTAGCACCTGTAGCAGAGATGAAGGTAGGAGCTGCAAAAGTAATCTGATTAACGGTAGCAATCTTTGCACCCTTAGCCTTAGCAGCAGCGATGCTCTTCACACCAGCTACCTTAGCCATAATCAGCTCAGCCTTCTTGTCCTTGATGACCTCAGCCTTTACCATCTCCTTAACCTGAGGATCGCTCAAGTCGCGGTAACCGATGCGATGAATCTTATCCAAGACTACTACGAGCAAGTGGTTGTTGTCGCCACACTCATACATAGGAGAAACCTCATCCTCCTTGCTCTCGAAGATCCACTTCAAGGCATCACGGGTAGAATGGATGCTGGCTACATAGTGAGTAGCTGTTGTCATATCATTCAGGTTCTGTACGCGATAACCGCTCTTGGTTGCATTCTTCAAGAGATCCTCTGACTTAGGATTAGCACTTACATAGCTAGAGAACTTGTTGTATGCTGTACGGTATGTATCGTTAGAGAACTGAATCTCCTTCTTGATGACTGCTGCCACATACTTGGTTACCATTGCCTTGCGGTCGCAAACCTGGAGGATGACATAACCCTGACCGAGCTGAAGCTCATTGTATGCATTGACAGAAGCTGTATTCAATGTGTTGATGAATGCCTTGTTGTCCTTATCCATAGTCTGAGCATACTCATACTGCTTGGTAGTCATCCAAGCCTTCTCACCAGTCTGACCATACTTCTTAGCGAGTGCCTCGAAGTCTGCACCAGCAGCAAGAGCGCTATGGATTGAGTCTGCCTTGGTCTTAGCCTCAGCCTGAGAAGCTGCTGCCACCTGGATGACACGATACTGGATAGAGTCTGGCAACTGCTGCTTGCTCATCAGCTTCACGATGTTCAATGTGTTATCAGAAGCATTAACCTTTACTGCAGAAGTAGCACCTACAGCCATGGAATCGATAGCAGAAGCAATGTCTGATGGCCAAGCCTCCTTGCTCACTGGGATACCCAGGTAAGCTACGGTAGAAGCTGACTTGCGAACAAGCTCTGCAGGATCAGCTGCAGCAGCGAGCTGTGTATGATACTCAGCAAACTCCTTGTTGAGTGCTGCACGGTCGGTCTTGGAAGCCTCAACCAGAACATCGATGAACTTGATATCTCTACTCTCAACAGGCTGCTTGAAGCGAGCCTTCATCTCGTCATACTTAGCCTTCAGGTCGCTCTCCTCTACCTTCACCTTGTCGTCCTGAACATCAGAATAAGGGAAGGCTGCCAACTGGATCTGGCTTTCCTCGTTCTCCTCCTTGAAAGCCATCTTAGCCTCTACAGGGTTTGAAAGGAAGCAGTGTGCAAGGAGTGCCTGATACTTCTGAGCCAAAGTCTGCTGACGGAGTGTCTTCTCGATGAATGACCAGTAGTTGAAAATCTTGGTGTACTGTTCCATCATCTGAGGATTAGCAGATGGGTTAGCCTTCTGAGCCTTGTAATCAGCCAGGAACTTCTGGAGAGAAGATGCGTCGAAACGACCTGTCTGCTGATTTACGAATGGAGTCTGCTGAAGCATTGGGCTTGTACCTGTCTTCAAGATATCCTGAAGCTCTGCGTCTGTTACGGTAAGACCCAACTTACTAGCCTCCTTGGCAATAATCTGGTTCTGCACGTATGTATTCCATACCATGTCCTTCACCTGATTCATCTGCTCCTCAGGAAGGTTTTCCTGACCTTGTTGCATTTTAATAACCTCTGTGTACTCATCAACGAGCTTCTGGAAATCCTGCACGCTGATTTTCTCGCCATACACCTCACCGATTTGCTGACGCTCATTGTTCTTTGCAGAATCGCAAGAGCGGAAAGC
The DNA here is from genome assembly GCF_040095255.1 of Segatella sinensis. Lineage (NCBI taxonomy): Bacteria > Pseudomonadati > Bacteroidota > Bacteroidia > Bacteroidales > Prevotellaceae > Segatella > Segatella sinensis. The sequence goes on from NZ_JBBNGE010000003.1 coordinate 37,719, forward strand.
TTCCTCAGCAATGAAGGCGAAAAGACCGAAACTGATAATACATATCAGTATCACGCCTCTTTTTCTAATTGTTCCTAATGCTGCCATTACGTTTTAATTATTATTATTATTTTATTTTTTCCTTATTAGGATTGTACTGCTTTTGAAGCAAGTAGCCAATTGGTTGCAAAAATACAAAAATAATACGAGAAAAGGGAATTTTTCGGTATCTTTTTTGGCTGGAAACGCAAAAAAGTCGAAAAATTCCCTCTTCTCATCCAACTATTTGATGATGTGGAGTTTCACAAGTTCTATCTTACGGGATGTGGACTTGATAATCTTAAACTCAAACTTGTCGAATTTAATTACTTCATTCAGCTTTGGGAAGCTCTGATATTCGTGAAGAATGAGTCCACCCAGAGTCATATACTCATCACTCTCCGGAAGATCCAGGTCGAACAGATCGTTCACCTTGTCTATCTCCAGTCGAGCCGACAGCAGATAGTCGCCGTCATCGGTCTTCTTGGCTACATACTTCGCTGAATCGTGCTCATCCTCGATATCGCCGAAGATCTCTTCCACGATATCCTCCAGACTCACCAGTCCGCTGGTTCCGCCAAACTCATCTACCACAACGCCCAGCGACTTCTTCTGCTGCAGGAAAGTCTGCATCAGTTTCTGCGCCTGCATGGTCTCCGGCACGAAAGGCATCGTGCGGATATGATCCTGCCATCTCTTCGGATTGTGGAAGAGCTCGGAACTGTGGATGTAGCCCACGATATGGTCGATATCATCCTCATAGACGATAATCTTGGAGTTTCCGCTTTCGATGAACTTCTGACGAAGTTCCTCCAGAGAGGTATCTATCTCTACCGCCTGAATCTCGGTACGTGGCACCATACAGTCGCGCACCTTGGTATCTGAGAAATCCAGGGCGTTTTGGAAAATCTTCACCTCGTCGTTGATCTCGTCTTCATTGGTGGCATTGTCGATGCTCGACTGCACCAGATAGTCAAGATCTACCTTAGAAAAGCCTTCATCCCCCTCTTCAGACTCCATCTTCATACCCACCATGCGCAGCAATCCCTTGCTGAGGAAGGTACTGAACTTGCTGATAGGCCAGAGAATGACGTAGCACAGATACGCAAACGGACTGAAGATGGACAGCAATCGGTTTGGATTCGACTTGAAAAGCGTCTTCGGCAGGAACTCACCCGTAAACAACACGATGAGTGTGGAGAGAATGGTATCGCAGGTAACCTTGACACCATCATCCAGACCAGCAAAGATGGTATTATCAAACAGACGGGCTATCAGGATACCATATACTACGAGGGCTATATTGTTGCCCACCAGCATGGTGCTGACGAATCCGTTGGGATGATTATAAAAGAGCGACAAGAGTCGCTGCGTAAGTCCGTTTTTCTCCTTGTCCATTTCCGCCAACATACGGTTGGAGGAGACGAAGGCAATCTCCATTCCACTAAAGAATGCAGAAAACACCATCGTGATGAGGATACTCACTATCAGACTTATATCAACTTCTTCCATGATACATTATATCGTTAAAAAACATATTTCCTCCTACCCTATCAATGCATGACAGGAATGGTGGTGGCTCGCTGCGGTGTTGCCGGCTGACGCATAGGCGCACTGGTAGAATCGGATGATGAAGCAGGAGATGAACTGCCTCCACCACCGAAGTCGCCCTTCTCGAAGCTACCCTTAGAATTGCTCACAAAATAGCGGGTCATACGCTCATCGCTCCAGAAATAGGAACCCTGAAGGGTACGCTCCGGAGTAACGAGCTTACTGAACACATGGCTGGAGAGTTCGTGCTTGTTCTCATCCCAGGTGAGCTGCTCGCTGGTAAAGCGAAGACCATCCTTGGTGAGGATGCGCACACGGCCATAGAGCTTCCATACCCGCTCCTGATCAAAGTAATAAGCCGTATCACACTGGATATAACTGTTGATGTGGAACTTCTCGTCAAACTGTTCGAGCAGCATTCCCTTATCAAAAATCCAGCGGGAAGGCACACGGTTGGTATTCACCTCCCATCGCTCGGTAACGATGCGGTACTTGATGACACCCGAATCACTGATGAGTGTATTGACGCCATACGAAGTCATCATCGCCACAGAGTCTCTGTCGTGGATAGCAGGCGCAGTATGTTCTACCGGATTCTGGCAGGCAGCCAAAACCCAGGAAACTATGACACCTATTACTATGAAATATTTAATCTTATACATTATTATATATATAGAAGATGTGGCATCTCCCGAAGAAAACACCACAATATGGGCAGATTACTGCATCTTCCACTTCTTGAACCAATCCTCGTTGAAAGTGAATCCGATGTTCAGGCGGAAGATATTCTCCTTGATAAGTCCGGTAGCCGAATTCTTCACCCACTGGCCGCTGATATTCAACTGCGAACGGTTGTTGTAGGAATTCATGATAGGAATACCGAAACCGGCACTTACAGAAAGCTCCTTAGGGCCATCCACGCCGTTCACCTTATAATATGGTGTAGCAAAGCTTACACCGGCACGGTAAGCCACACGCTTGAGGAAAGCACGGTTGCGCTCACCATAGCAGTACTGGAATCCGACATTCACCTTGCTGCGATCCTTATACACTCCATCGCGCAATGCCCAAGGCTCGCTGCTGTTAGCCTCGTAGGTAGGATAGCCCAGGCTGCCCCATTTCTGCAGACTGTAATCTACACCAATCTTCCACTGGTTGTTGTGATTCCACATCAAACCGGCACCATACATCGTAGGCAACTCGTAGGCATTCTTGATGCTGAAGGCAAGTGTATCAGATGTACTGGTCTGCGCATTGGAAGAAATGATGCTCATATCGGCATCGGCATGCAGATTATGACCTGGCGAATAAGTGACACCCAGGGTTACCTCATCCTTCTTCGACAACTTCTGGGTATATTGCACACCCAGGTCGATCTTGTAGTTGTTCACACGAGTACCATAGGTGCGGTAAAGAGACTTATAATAGCTGTTGCTATAGTTGTTCTGCACGGTTCTGTCGATGGAGCCCCAGATATAGCCAATATTGGCACCGACAGACAAGCCCTTGAGTGGAGACCAGCCGGCACCCACATATACCTGATGCAAACCGCCTTCACCCTCGTAGGAGTTGGTGTAGGTAACATCCTTGTCGTTCTTGTTCACCCATCCGCTGGTAGAATAGTTGTATCCCACGTTGGTGAAAGGGATAATACCGAAACTCATACCCAGATGGCGGAAGAGGCGGAAGCCTGCTACCACATATTCGAGATTGGAGTTATTGGCATTCTTCTTCACCCCGTTCTCGTTGAAGTTGGTTACCTGACCCGAGATACCGGCATCCAGGATGAAAGTCATGGAGTCGATGGCAGCATAGGAAGCAGGGTTCAGATAGTTAATCTGATTATGCTCATGAAAACCAAGTCCAACACCATTCATACCACGGTTGAAGCCAGAAGTCTGTTCAGACAAAACGCCTAAACCATACTGGCTGTATGGAGAATTAGTACCGCTTTGGGCATTAACCATAAGAGTAGAACCCAACAAGAGGGCTGCTAAAATAAACTTTCTCATTTATATATAAATCAGTCAAAATTATATTCAGAGTGCAAAAGTATTAAAAAAAATCTAGAAAAAAGAAGGATATTCCAAAATAATAAGTTATTTTTGCATCGTGAAACGATTTAAGCATATTTTTGGCGTCATTTTAGCGGTTATTTTAACCAATTTAACTACTAATGTGACAGCACAGGATTTTTCAGGCTATCAGACTCCTGACATTTCTGTGCAGAACAGTCGTGTCAATGAGGATGCTACATCCTGGCTCGACTCGGTAGATATTTCGCTCCTCACCTGCGGACCAGGCAACGAGGTATGGTCGTACTACGGTCACTCTGCCCTGCGCATCCAGGACAAGATGCACGGAAGCGACGTGGCAGTCAACTGGGGCATGTTCAGTTTCAGGCAGAACTTCTTCATCCTGCGCTTCGTATTCGGACTCACCGACTACCAGATCGGCATCTACCCAATGACCGACTTCCTCGCCGAATATGCAGCAGAAGGAAGATGGGTACGCCAGCAGCGCATCAATCTCTCCAGGGACGAGAAGATCAACATCCTGCATGCCATCGAGGAAAATGCCAAGCCGGAGAACCGTACCTACCGGTACAACTTCTTCTTCGACAACTGCACCACCCGTGCAAGGGAGATGATCCTCACCAACATCGGTTACTGCAACACCAACTTTGATGATAAGGAAACCCAATCCACCTATCGCCAGGAAATCCACAAGCTGAACGGAGACCACCGATGGAGCCGTTTCGGCAACGACCTGCTCCTGGGCTATCTCGCCGACCAGCCTATCAGCAAGCGAGAATGGGAGTTCCTGCCGGACAACCTGAGCCGTGACTTTGCCACAGAAGGCAGAAAAGACAATATGAATGCACCCCAGGATCTGGCAAGCACCCGATACTACAACGGCAAGGAGGGCTATATCACGATGGTAGATAGCACCAGCTACCTGATACCGAAGCAGGCACAGGTGGCAGAATCGGAAGCCATCACTCCAATCATGGTGGCAACATTCATCGCCATCATCATCATAGGCGTGAGCATCATCGAATGGCGCAAGAAGAAGAACTTCTGGGGGTTTGATGCCTTCCTGCTCATCTGGACGGGTCTGCCGGGCATCATCCTTTTTGCGATGATCTTCTCGCAGCACCCTACCGTGCAGATCAACTTCCAGCTTCTGCTGCTGAACCCAGTGAACCTCATCTTCACTTGGAAAACCATTTCGAAGATGAGAAAAGGCAAGCTCTACTGGTATTACGAGATATGGGGATGGTGCCTGCTCGTGGCATTGCTCCTGCAAATCTGGCAGAGCTATGCCGAAGGAATGAGCACTCTGGCATTCTCTTTGCTGATGAGATATGCAATCAAGTCAACCCTGCTCGACCTCAACAGCAGCAAGCTGGCTATACAGAAACAATTAATGAATAAACTCAGAAAAGACAAGTAGTGACACTTCTCCAGACCGAGACTGAGAGAAGATGCTCCAAAAAGACTTTTAAAAGTTACATAAATAAAGGAAATAAAAATGATGGTAAACAGATATATCACAGCCCTTTTGGTTGTCCTGGCGGCAACCGGCATGGAGGCGCAGACTTATCAGCAGGCGCTGAAGTTTGCGCTCACGGATATATCCTACGATGAATTCATCCAGCAACCGGAGGCGAAGGCATTGGAGGAGGACATCCTCTATGTCATCAAAGCCATCAAGCAGGCTTCCGAAGAGGAAAATATGTCAGAGCATCATTACCATCAGGCAGCTGTGCTTGCAGCTGTCAAGACTGACATTCTGACAGATTCACATTTAAATATTTGTTTTCATCCCGTTGTGGCGCATAAGTACAAAGCACACTTCGGAAGCATTGTTATTCGAGGTCCAAACTGCTGATTATATGCTTTCTGACAGCAAAACTAGCAAGAAATGCAGCCAGAAAGGGCAATAATTGGTAAAATATTGCAGATTTACAGATATTTTTTGTATTTTTGCAAGCTAGTAAACAAACAACAGGAAAAAGCAGAAGAAGAAAAAGGACTGACAGCCCACATTTGTCTTAACTCCTTTAACTTCTTAACTTCTTTAACTCCTATATCATACATCGAATAATAATAAAAAATAAATATACAATGAACTTTAACAAAATTCTTCAGTCATTGTTTGGCAACAAGTCAACTCGCGATATGAAGTTGATCCAGCCAATCGTAGAGAAAGTCAAGGCAGAATACCCTAAGATGAATGCCTTGAGCAATGACGAACTTCGTGCAAAAACAAAGGAACTCCAGAAGTACGTACAGGAGTACGCTAAGGAAGAGAAGGCTAAGATTGCCGAACTCAAAGCTAAGATCGAGGACACTCCAATCGACGAGCGTGAAGGTATCTTCAACCAGATCGACAAGTTGGAGCAGGAAGCACTCGACAAGTATGAGGTTGCACTCAACGAGGTTTTGCCTCAGGTTTTCGCTATCGTAAAGGATACAGCACGCCGCTTCGCTGAGAACGAGGAGACCGTAGTTACTGCTACAGACTTCGACCGCGAGCTGGCTTCAAACCCAGCCAACGACTTCGTGACCATCGACGGTGACAAGGCTATCTATCACAACCACTGGACTGCCGGCGGCAACGATATGAAGTGGGAAATGATCCATTACGACGTACAGCTCTTCGGTGGTGTTGTTCTCCACCAGGGTAAGATTGCAGAGATGGCTACCGGTGAGGGTAAGACCCTCGTAGGTACTACCCCTATCTTCCTCAACGCATTGACAGGTAATGGTGTACACGTAGTAACCGTGAACGACTACCTGGCTAAGCGTGACTCTGAGTGGATGGGCCCTCTCTATATGTTCCACGGTCTCTCTGTAGATTGCATCGACAAGCATCGTCCTAACTCTGACGCTCGTCGCAAGGCATATATGGCTGATATCACCTTCGGTACCAACAACGAGTTCGGTTTCGACTACCTGCGTGATAACATGGCTACCAACCCTAGCGACCTGGTACAGCGCCAGCACAACTACGCCATCGTCGATGAGGTTGACTCCGTATTGATCGATGATGCCCGTACACCATTGATCATCTCTGGTCCTATTCCAAAGGGCGACGACCAGATGTTCGAGCAGTACCAGCCACTGGTAGAGAAGCTCTACGAGGTACAGCGCAAGCAGGCTACCGAGTTGCTCGCCGAGGCTAAGCAGAAGATTACAGAGGGCGGCAAGACCAAGAACCAGCAGATGCTCGAGGAAGGTTTCCTCTCACTCTACCGTTCTTACAAGGCGCTGCCTAAGAACAAGCCATTGATCAAGTACCTCTCTGAAGAGGGTATCAAGGCAGGATTGCTCAAGACCGAGGAATTCTATATGGCAAACAACAACCGTGAGATGCCTAAGGCTGTTGAGCCTTTGTACTTCGTGGTTGATGAGAAGCTGAACTCTGCCGACCTGACCGATAAGGGTACAGAGTGGTTGGCTAAGCAGGTGAACGATAGAGAGCTCTTCGTATTGCCTGATATCACTACACAGATGAGTGACCTGGAAGCTCGCACAGACATCTCAGACCAGGAGCGTCTGGACATCAAGGACGAGTTGCTGGCTCACTACGGCGTACAGAGCGAGCGTGTTCACACCTTGCAGCAGCTCTTGAAGGCTTACACCATGTTTAATAAGGACGACGAGTATGTAGTCATGGACGGTCAGGTGAAGATCGTGGATGAGCAGACAGGTCGTATCATGGAGGGTCGACGCTGGAGCGATGGCTTGCACCAGGCTGTAGAGGCTAAGGAGCATGTAAAGGTAGAGGCTGCAACACAGACCTTCGCTACCATCACACTCCAGAACTACTTCCGTATGTACCACAAGCTCGCAGGTATGACCGGTACGGCAAGCACCGAGTCTGGTGAGTTCTGGGATATCTATAAGCTCGATGTAGTTGAGATTCCTACCAACCGCCCTATCCTGCGTAAGGACTTGGATGACCGTGTATATAAGACTGCCCGCGAGAAATACCGTGCCGTCATCGATGAGATTGAGGAGACACGCAATGCTGGTCGCCCAGTATTGGTTGGTACCACATCTGTAGAAATCTCTGAGTTGTTGAGCAAGATGTTGAAGATGCGCAACATTCCTCATAATGTATTGAACGCCAAGCTGCACCAGCAGGAGGCTCAGATCGTAGCCGAGGCTGGTCGCTCAGTAAATGGCAAGGGTGCCGTAACCATCGCTACCAACATGGCAGGTCGTGGTACCGATATCAAGCTGACCCCAGAGGTGAAGGCAGCAGGTGGTCTCGCCATCATTGGTACAGAGCGTCATGAGAGCCGTCGTGTTGACCGCCAGCTCCGTGGTCGTGCCGGACGTCAGGGTGACCCAGGTTCTTCTGTATTCTATGTATCATTGGAAGATAAGCTGATGCGTCTGTTCGCTTCTGAGCGCATTGCCAAGGTAATGGACCGTCTCGGTTTCGAGGATGGCGAACGTATCGAAAGCCCAATGATCAGCAAGAGCATCGAGCGTGCACAGCGCAAGGTTGAGGAGAACAACTTCGGTATCCGTAAGCACCTCCTGGAGTATGATGACGTGATGAACCGTCAGCGTACCGTTATCTACGAGAAGCGTCGCCACGCCCTGATGGGTGAGCGTATCGGTATGGATATCGCCAACGTAATCTGGGACCGCGTACTGAACATCGTGAACAACAACGACTTCACCGGTGCCAAGGAAGAGTTCCTGAAGGTTCTCGCCATGGAGATTCCTTTCACAGAGGAGGAATACGAGAACGGCAGACGCGACGAGATGGCTGAGCGTGCCTTCCAGGAGGCTATGGCTGCCTTCAAGCGCAAGACCGACCGCATCCAGGCTACAGCAATGCCTATCATCAAGCAGGTATATGAAAACCAGGGTGCGATGTACGAGCGCATCATGGTGCCTATCACCGACGGCAAGCGCATGTACAACATCGCATGCAACCTGAAGGAGGCTTACGAGACAGAGGCAAAGAACGTAGTGAAGGAGTTCGAGAAGAGCGTAGTACTCCACATCATCGATGATGACTGGAAGGAGAACCTCCGCAAGCTCGATGAGTTGAAGCACTCTGTACAGAATGCCAGCTACGAGCAGAAGGACCCATTGCTCATCTTCAAGTTGGAGAGTGCAAAGGTATGGGACGCTATGATCAATGATATGAACGACCGCATCGCCAGCATCCTGATGCGTGGTCAGATTCCTGTCATGGAGCAGGAGCAGCCAGTTCAGGAGGCAGCACCAGAGCAGCACACCCAGCAGAACTACGTAGAGAGCAAGGTGGATATCGATGCTGAGCGTGCAGCACAGGAGGCAGCAGCCAACCAGGATACCCGCGAGGGAGCTGATCAGGTGAACCGCACTCCATACCGTGCCGAGCACATGCCTCGTCCTAACGATCCATGTCCATGCGGCAGCGGCAAGAAGTTCAAGAACTGCCACGGCAGAAACATCTAAACACCAGAAAGGATGATAAGTGATGACAGCGAAATCTTGCCATCACAAGAAATAATGATAAGAATACCTAGATTTGATGATACTCTCATCATTTCTAGGTATTTTTGTTATAAATAACGTCATTGCAACCGAGTTGCAAATAATTATTAGTATTTTTGCAGTCGAAAAGAAAAAAGAGCTGGCAATAAAGCCAGTTTCTAGAGAAAATAAGGTTAATTCAAGGAAAGATATATGAAATTATCAGAACTTAAAACAGGTGAAAGCGCCGTTATCGTCAAGGTTTCAGGACACGGTGGCTTCAGAAAGAGAGTCATCGAGATGGGATTCATCAAGGGCAAGAAGGTAGATGTGCTCCTGAACGCCCCACTCCAGGACCCTGTGAAATACAAGATTATGGGTTACGAGGTGTCACTCCGACACAGCGAAGCTGACCATATCGAAGTGGTTTCCATCGAGGAAGCCAAGCATGATGCACAGCTCTGCAAGGCGGAAGAAGAAGACCGCCAGCAGGTAATTGGCTCTAAAGTAGTAGATTCCAACGATAGCGACGAGCAGGCACTCGGCGACAAGATGCTCGTGGCTGAAAGAAAAGACTCTGCCAGCAACGAAGCCTTGGCAGAACAGAAAGCAGAAAGACTCCACCGCGTCATCAACGTGGCACTGGTGGGAAATCCAAACTGCGGAAAGACTTCCCTCTTCAACTTCGCATCGGGTGCTCACGAACGTGTGGGCAACTACAGCGGCGTAACCGTGGATGCCAAGGTGGGCGAAGCCGAATACAACGGCTATCACTTCAACCTGGTAGATTTGCCGGGCACCTATTCCCTTTCTGCCTATTCTCCGGAAGAACTCTATGTGCGCAAGCAGCTCATCGAGCATACGCCGGATATCGTCATCAACGTCATCGACACCAGCAACCTGGAGCGCAACCTCTATCTCACTACCCAGTTGATAGACATGCACATCCGCATGGTCTGTGCCCTCAACATGTTTGATGAAACCGAAAAACGTGGTGATAACATCGACTACGACAAACTGGGCGAACTCTTCGGTATCTCGATGATTCCTACCGTCTTCACCAATGGTCGAGGCGTGGACAAGCTCTTCGAAACCATCATCGAACTCTACGAAGGCAAGGAAGATTCCAGCGCTCACTATCGCCATATCCACATCAACCACGGACATGAGATAGAGCACGGCATCGAACATATCCAGAAATATCTGAAGGCAGATGATTCCATCCGCCAGCGCTACTCTACTCGTTACCTCTCCATCAAGTTGTTGGAGAATGATAAGCACGCTGAGGAATACGTTAGTCATCTGAAATCGGCCAAGGAAATCTTCGCAGCCCGTGATGAGGCAGCCAAACGTGTGAAGGAAGAGAGCCAGGAGGATAGTGAAACCGCCATCATGGATGCCAAATACGGTTTTATCCATGGCGCATTGCAGGAAGCAGGCTATGAACCGGGCAAGGCGAAGGATACCTATCAGGTAACCCACCTCATCGACAGCATCCTGACCAATAAATATGTAGGCTTCCCTATCTTCGTTCTCCTACTGTTCATCATGTTCTCAGCCACCTTCGTACTGGGCGAGATTCCTAAGGGATGGATTGAGGTCGGCGTGGCATGGCTGGGCGAGTTCATCAGCAATACGATGCCGGACGGACCTGTTAAGGATATGCTGGTAGATGGTGTGATTGGTGGTGTAGGTGCCGTGATCGTGTTCCTGCCACAGATTCTGATTCTGTATTTCTTCATCTCTTATATGGAGGATTCGGGATATATGGCTCGTGCAGCCTTCATCATGGATAAGCTGATGCACAAGATGGGCCTGCATGGCAAATCATTCATTCCGCTAATTATGGGATTCGGATGTAACGTACCTGCCGTGATGGCAACAAGAACCATCGAGAGTCACCGTTCCCGTCTGATAACGATGCTGATATTGCCATTGATGAGCTGTTCTGCTCGTCTGCCAATCTACATCATGGTCATCGGAACGTTCTTTGCCATCCAATACAGTTCGCTCATCATGGTATCGCTCTATCTCATCGGCATCTTCCTAGCCGTGATTCTGAGCCGAATCTTTGCCAGTTTCGTGGTGAAGGGCGAAGATACCCCATTCGTAATGGAGCTGCCTCCTTACCGCTTCCCTACCTGGAAGGCAATAGGCCGCCATACCTGGGAAAAGGGTAAGCAGTATCTGAAGAAGATGGGTGGCATCATCCTCGTGGCAAGTATCATCGTCTGGGCTTTGGGCTACTTCCCTCACAATGAGGAACTTGATACCCAGGCACAGCAGGAGCAGAGCTATATCGGCAGAATCGGTAAGACCATCGAGCCTATCTTTACCCCACAGGGATTCGACTGGAAACTGGATGTGGGTCTGGTATCCGGTGTGGGTGCCAAGGAGATTGTAGCCTCAACGATGGGCGTACTCTACAGCAACAACGACAGTTTCTCTGACGATCAGGATTACAACGATGAAGACGGAAAATACGAGGTTTTGAAGAAGCAGATGACATCTGACTTGAAGAAGACCTACGGTTACAGCGATGCCGAGGCAGCAGCGAAGGCAACGCTCACCGCCTATTGCTTCCTCCTCTTCGTATTGCTCTACTTCCCTTGCATCGCCACGATAGCAGCCATCAAGGGAGAGACAGGCAGTTGGAAATGGGCAGGCTTCGCCGCCGGCTACACCACGCTATTGGCATGGGTAGTATCAGCCCTGGTCTTCCAGATAGGAAGCTTGTTTATCTAATATAACAACATGAATTCAAACAAAAAGGGTGTGACTAGTCGATTAGTCACACCCTTTTTGTTTGTTGCTCATAAGAATGAAGGCCGTTCTTACCTGCCGGAAAAAGCAGGAGAAGCAGGAAAATTCTTGGTAAGCCATAAGAAAAATGTTTCTGTCCCTAACAGAAATCTATGTTCAGCAGTGTTGAACTTATGTTCAGCAGTGTTGAACTTATGTTCAGCAGTGTTGAACTTATGTTCAGCAGTGTTGAACTTACATTCAGCAGTGTTGAACATAGAAATCCATTAAGAAAAGAAACAATTATCATTAAGGGCAGAAACAATTATCATTAAGGGCAGAAACAATTATCATTAAGGGCAGAAACAATTACCATTAAGGGCAGAAAGCGAAGTGGTAACTTCTGCTATCAAAAACACGCAGCTGCATAAGATTATCGTGGTGTATAAAGGCACAGAAATTGTGGTTTGCGAAGAAGTGTAAGAAACATAAGTTATAAAAACACCATTTATAAGAAAAACCGTGGATGTATGGAAGCATCCACGGTTTTTTATTCTGATATTCATCTCATTTTCAAGACATTCATCTCATTCAAGATATTCTCTTTCCAACCTTTGCGGCAACAAACGCTATCATCAGACCCAGGCAGGCGGCAATGCTGATGGCGATGCGGAGACCGGTAGCCTCAGCAAGCCATCCGATAACCGGTGGTCCTACAAGGAAACCGAAGAAGCTGATGCTCGAAACGATGGTGATGGCAATGCTCGCCTTGATGGTTCCGAGTTTTCCTGCGATGCTGTAACAGATAGGCACCGATGAAGAAATGCCGAAACCTACCAGCAGGAAGCCCAAGGTGGCAGGAATCAGATAAGGCAAGGCGGCAGCCAGCCACAAACCGCCCAATATCAAACCACCACAAACCTTCAACACCCTGGCTGGACCATATTTCGTAACAAAGCCATCGGCAAGGAATCTGCCCAGAGTCATCGCTCCCATGCCTGCCACATAGCCCGCACGGATACAAGCCTCATCAGGTTTTACTACTGATGAGAAATATACACCACTCCAATCGTAAACAGTTCCTTCACAGAACATGCCGGCAAATCCCATCAATCCCAGGAGAAACAGAATCGGGTCAATGGTCTTGAAAGAGAACTTCGGAACATCCTCCTCTTCAGCCTTTGCCGTAGCATCATCTACCAGATATCTGAATCCGAAGGCGATAATGAGAAGACTCATCACCAAGACAGCTCCAAAGTGAACCTCTATCGGAAGCAGGGTATTGGCAAAGACGGCTCCAATGATACCGCCCGAGAATCCGCCCAAACTCCACAGACCATGAAACGACGACATGATGTTGCGCCCATACATTTTCTCCACCAGACAAGCCTGCGTATTGGTAGCGATATTCATCAGATTTGCCATCATTCCGAAAGCCATCAGAGAAAGAATCAGCTGGAACACCGTACTGCTGCTTCCCATACAGAACAACACGAAAGCATAGAGCACCTCAGCAAGCAGAATCATCTTCTTGCTGCCAAACTTATTCACCAAAACGCCCGAAAAAGCCATCATCAGAAGCTGGCCGATGGGAATGGCGAAAAGCACCGTTCCCAGCTGTCCGTTGCTCAAGTGCAACATCTGTTTTACATCCGGAATACGGCTTGCCCAACTGGCAAACACCACTCCCGGCACAAAATAATAAGCCGCAACAGCCACTCGCTTGCGGGCTAAATCTCCCAAGTGATTCAAACTTACCGTCATCCCTATTAATACCTTTATTTATATATACCTATTTTTTATATATACCTATTTTATTTGCGGCTGCAAAATTACAAAAAAAAGCAGAAAAAGAGTGATATTTGAACAAAAAATATAGCTCGGCATGAGATTTTTGACGTACCTTTGCACTCAGAAAAAGAATTAAAAACAAACTAGCAATGAAGAAACAAACAATGATTACCCTGGCACTCGTCATGCAGCAACTTTCTGCATTGCCTTGCGTCTTCTAAATATCGTAAGTACTTGCGTCATATATCAGAACATATCTGTGTGGCAATAGGTGGCAATAAGAAAGCACCTTATTGCCACCCATTATTCTATCTGTATCAATCACTTACACATCAGCGTGGTAGATATGGCATTAAATTAGAAAAAACTTTTTCTATATATACTGCAAAATCATATCAACCATCGTTTCCAGATAGCCTTTATCATCCTTAAACAGCACATGATTCTTTTGGAATTCACCTTTATCAAATGGATTCTTCAACCAAAACTCCACTTGCTCCATTGGTGTATTGCTGATAATGAAACTGTTCAACATCAGGTGAGCGTTGCCTAATTGAGAAGCCACATCTGTCTGTAAATACTTGAATAGTTGAATCTTATCATCCTCCAATCCTTTAAGATTGCGAATACCTTTCGGGTCGATGAAGGTGATGTATTGCTTCTCTCCATCCAATATCCATAAGATAAAATCAGGATAGAAGTTGTTTGCATCAAAGAAACCCAATCCCCTCTTGCTCTCATTGCGAAGCAGATAAACCTGCTTGCCAGCCAGCACATCATCTTGATGAACCTTACAATATTCACGGAAGGAAGTAACAAAGTTCTGTTCTCCTAAGTTTAATGCCACAGGAGACACCTTCAACGTTGGCTCACCAGTTACAACATCTACATAAGGACGATTACCATTGACATCTTTCTCTGCAAGGAAAACCAAAGGCTTATACAGATGTTCCTCCACATTCAAAGCCTTGAAATAAGGAGCATCAAGAACTAAGTCTTTACCAAATTCATTGGCTTCCACCTGCGCCTGCAACATTTTCAAATAATCCACCACATTAAGCAGGTCGTTTCGAACCTCTATTTCATATTCATCAGGCATACCTATATTATAATAGGTAACGCGCGTCTCCTTCAGATGCTTTTGCTCTTCCTTCGACTTAGCCTTCTTGTAAGCCATATCCATATAGCCACGGAGCAGACTGATTGTAACATCCTGCCACAACTCCACATTCTTTCCAAAATCATGAAAGTTCAAACGGTCTTCAGGAATTGACAATTCGTACCAGGAAGGATTTGCCATCAGATACTTCAAGTCTTCCAATCGCAATTCCAGATTATACCAACCTCGCTCTGCCTTCATACCCTGCAAGGCAAAGAACACTTCCGTCCAGTCTATCCAATTCAGATGCTCCTGGTCCAAAACACCAATATAGCGACTTGCAGCATTAGCAGTTTGAACATTCTTGCTTCTCAGCAAATCCACCTTTGGATATTTGTCCAGTTTTACATTCACCTTTTTCATCAGGCTTTCATCGGCAGGTTCCACTACGGCAGACTTCTTGAAGTTATAGCCATCCACGACTTTCGGCAATGAAAGATGAAGAGCGTCTAAATCAACTGACTTAATGGTTTTGATAACAATCTTCTCATAGTCTATCTCATTGGTTGGCAAACCTTCATCCTCCAAATATGCCTTGAAGGCTTCCATATAATCAGCCCGCACGCCAAAGATATTCAGAGTCTCTATGGTTGACAAATTCTTTGGAATCATCTCGTCCTGATAGCAGGCATCCAGCATCTTGCTTCGCTTCAGCGAATACTTGTATCCCTTCAGACGAACACCACGACCGAAAAGCTGAATAATCTCAGAACCTTCGCTGCGTCCCACATTCATCAGACCCATCACGGAAACTCGCCAACTGCTCCATCCCTCAGTAAACTTCTTGGAACCAATCAGGATGTTGACGGTTGAATCTTGAGAATTGATATTGTTGAAGAGGCTGGAAGTTCCGAATGCTTTCGTTTCGCAAAGGAATCCTTTATCCTGCAAGAGTTTCAGCAATTCCTTACCATCTCCCACATTGATGACTCCGAAATAATCCTTAGTACTTCCTACTCTCAATCCAATCTCCTCAAAACCTCCTTTTTGAAGGTCGATATGAAGTTGGGTACCATGGATATTGGAGTGGAAAAGATCCCGCAGGATAGCATCGTAGATGTTCTCGGCAAACTTCTGTTTGTCATCTTCTACGAGATAACCACCTTTAAGCGCCAGGAAAGAGTTGCCAAATACAGAATAACCATTCTTTGTTTTCAATCCATCTTCCGAACTGAGCAAACGACGGATATAACCTGAAAACTCTGTACGATTCCGGATAAAATCCTGCAAGAACAAGAGTATCTGAGTTACATCCGATACCTGATTCTTATTTTCCTTACTCACAGCCTTCACGCTACTTCCCACAAATATTCCCAATGGCTTCTCCACCAGAAACCTGTTATGAATCCGCATATCACTCTGATAGATTTTAGTCTGTTCATAAAGACATAGCAAATATGCTGTAAGATACATATTGAGCAGATCATCATCATTCCAGTCGTTCATATTCATGATACGGTAATCCTTGCCATATCCATCGGCATAGAAATAACGATAGGAATAATCAAAAAGTGTTGCCTTACCATATTGGTCGAACATCGCCTTCCGGTCTTTGGCATTACTCTTTGCAGAAATGGCTTGACCAAAGGTAGCGGAATACTCAAAAGAGAAGCCTTCCTCAGTCAGTTTCTGACGATACCCCATCCAGACATCGCCACTGGAACCTTTGTGACCTTCATCTACCAATACCAGGTTGTTGCCCTCGAAAGCCTCAACTGCTACCGTTTTATCTCCATCCTTATCTGCCAATTTATTGATGTCGATGATTTCTACAGCCTTGCCTTGAAACAAACCACCAACACCTTGCTTGCTGAACATAACAACATCCATATTAGAAGCCTTCAACTCTTCATAATGCTGACGGCTCAATCCTTCATTCGGAGTCAATACGATGATGCGGTTGAGTTTTTTGGCATGATGAATCCTGGCATACTCCTGATATTGCTTGATGTTGACATGCATCAGCAGAGTCTTGCCCGAACCTGTTGCATTCCAATAAGCCAACTTATTCAAGTCATCAACCGTAAAGTCGGGCAACTCATGCCAGGTTTCTGCACGATGATTGAAGTCATCATGCAGAAAACGATTCAGGTTGTCGCAAAGTGCCTGCGGATTACTGAAATACTGGTCGAGATAGATTTCCGTGAACAAGAGGGATAGATACTGGAAGTACTTCCACTTGATAGGTTCACTTCGCTTCTCGTTAATCTCATCAGTAAACTTCACGATATGCTGGTCGTAAAAGTACAACTGTTCTATGGACAAAGGACCTGTTGCATAGAGCTTATGACAAAGCTCATGATAGAGTTTTGACTCGTGGTCATCATTCAATCCTTCGTATGCTGGATCCTTGAGGTCACGAGACAAAGCCTCCAAGTCCTTACAGCCAAACAGCTGCAAGAGATAATGAAACAGGACCAGTGCCTGCTGCAGTTTTCCTTTCTTCTGTATTTTCTTAGCCATAATAAGACCTATTCAAACATTCTTTTCTTAAATTCTTCCTCAATGAGTACTACTTTCCAATGCTCCTCATCCGTCTTGATATTCGGTAATGTATTATCACCATTTACATAAATCTTATCGAACTCTGAGTCTGTGGTGCAGTAGGCTTGCTTACGGAAGAATTCATTCAAGTCTTCGTTGCTCACCTTGTTGCAGTTTCTCCAAATCACGAGAGTTCGCTCATTGCCGATATGGGTAGTTCCTTCCACCACACAGTAGCCATCCTTAGGATAACGGAGCGTCTCTACATTCAGACCGATAAGGTAGTTGAAGGTTTCCACCATATCAACATGGGTATCTACCAACTCATTATCCTTGGTTGTCTTGATAGACATGGCAAACGGGTTCTTAAACCATTCCAGGTTGAAGAGATCTCCCTTGGTTTCTGTATCGAGCATATAACGAAGGAAATAGGTTTCCTCGAAATCTCCCTTGCCATTCTCGTTATCGAAGTCGAGTCGCTGGTTCTTCGGCTGCAAGTTATTTAGGGTATCCTCATATTGCTCCAGACGGATGTACTTGAAGCATTGAGAAATGCCTTTACGGGAAATTGGCTTGCCATCCTTCCAATCCTCGGAATAGATTACTTTTTCCATGCGAGGCTTTGGAAGTATATCAAAATAATAATTGACGTCACATAAAATGTATTTATGTTTTTTTCCTTTTCTATTTTGAATAATAGCAGCATGCCCTGTTGTTCCAGAACCACAGAAGCAATCCATTACTAAGCCATCATCTTTCGTTGATACATTAACTATTTTATTAACAAATTCTACAGGCTTTGGCTTTATTCCGTCAATAAATTCCTTCGGTAATGAAGAACCAAATATATTCAGTAACAACTTCGTCCCTTCCGCTGTAGTTTTTACATCATCCCATAAAGATGTGATAGTATCACCTTTAGCCAAGGCTTCTGATTTATATCGCTTGAAAGCAGGTTTCGTTGTACCTTTCCGTCCAAATAATATGCGTCCTTCTTCCATCAGACGTAGTACATCCTTTTCTTCAAAACGCCAACACCTTCCTTGTGGAGGATAAAACGTTTGACCTGTTTGTGGATTAGTTATTCCATAAGATAGGTTCACACGAATACCTGGTGCATCCATAGGGTCTAACTTCCAAGGACCATTTGGGTCATTATCTGGATTAATAAAACCTTCTTCATTTGCCTCAACCTTAAAATCTACCTTATTAGCTTTAAGCAAATCCATATTCTTCGAAAATACTGTTGTGTGATTTATCGCACCAGACACTAACGCATCATTAGACACAGATTTACGACTATTCCAAATAATATCCGAGACAAAGTTCTCTGGAGCAAATACATTGTCTAGATTTTGCTTCAAATTAGCATATTCCCCATCATCTGTACTAACCCATAAAGTTGACAACATTGACATCATATTCCTAATCAAGCGACTCCTATCATTCATCATAGAAGCCCAAGACGAATGCTGATAATTATCCTTATAAGAGAAACTATTATCGGAACCAGTATTATAAGGCGGGTCAATATATACACATTTCACAGTCTCACGATACTTCTCCTGCAACAATTCCAGAGCCTGGAAGTTCTCACTATTAATCAACAATCCATTACACTCCTCATCAACTTTCTCCATACTTCCCACGAGTTTATGCTTGAACTCGGCACTAAAGAACTTGGTGTCAAGTACAAGGAAAGGATTGTCTTCCAGGAACTTTTCTGTTAATGGCTCACTATAGCCCTCGGTCATCATATCCCCTTTGATTTCATCGATGGCAAAGAGGCGAACCCATTCTTTACGCTGCTCATCATTAGCAATAATCTCTGGGTAAAGGGTACGAGGAATTCGGTCGAGTGTGATACAATAATCACAACCGACTACAAACTTTTTCTTGAGCCACAACTTCTTTTGGAAGTCTTCGAGCTGGGCAAGGAAGGTGATAATCTTCTCTCCTACCAACTTGATGGCTTTCACTTGTGCCAAATGCTCCATGATATGAATGGCATCCAAATCATCCAAAAACATCACCTCGTTTTTGATATAGAAATCAAGTTCTCTACGAAGGAAACCGCCCAAGTCTTTGTGGATGAAATAATCAAAATTGTTCTTTGCCGTATAGTCTTGCAGATGCTTCATCAGCAAAGTGCGTTCCTTATTCTTTTCTGTTGGCACCTTTTCATTAACCAACTCTGCAAAGTCGGCATATTTTTCTTCTGCAAACGAAGAAATAATCTTAGCCTCAGCATCCTTGACAAGTGCATCCTGCTTGGTAGTCTTCGGCATCAACTCATAAGTAAAGAAGATGTTTAGCTCACCATCTTCCTCTGCGATACAGTCCTCTTCACAAAGTTGGAAACGGCGCTCCATATTGTTGGCAGCCTTGTTGTTGTTCTGCTCTGTATCCGCATCACGAAGAACAAAGTGTACCTTACGACGGCTGGTCGGCAACACGAACGAGTAATTCTTGAAATACTCAGAAGTCTTGATGTAATACTGGTCGGCATTAGCCCAATACAACTTCACTTCCTCACCGCTATAAGGAATGGCATAGGCATCGTCCTTATAGCGACGTTTAGAGATAAAATCGCCACCCTCATAATAACGGCTAAAGAATTTAGCCAAATGAGAAAACACCTCATTCTCCATGGCAGAAATATCAGTTCCTGCAGCAGTTTGAGCCTTCAAAATCTTGGTAACTTCAGGAACAAGGCGATTGTTCAAGAACGCCTCGATATCCTTACGCTTCTGATTCATAATGCGATATATACCAAAGTCGAGTTCGGCTTGGTCGAGTTGCAGTATTTCTGCAAGTATATCTCTAAATTTCTGTTCGTATTGTGTCATTGTTTATTTCTTAGTTATATTCTTTTTGCTTTGATTCCGTTTCATTTCTTTAAAGTCCAATGCACGCAGAAGAGTTCTGCTTCCGTAATATGCTGCTGGATAAATGCCTTCACTTTGTCTATCATTCCGTCTCGCTTCTCCTCTATCTCATCTTCAAGTTCAAAGATTTCGGCTCGCTTACGCTTCTGCTGACGAGTAAGGGTATTCAAATCCTTCTCCAGGGTCAATGTTTGCTGTGCATTCTCCGAACGACTCAACAATCTTTTCTTCTCCTTGATTTTAGCCTTGATGTCTTTCAGTTCATTCTCCAAAGTGAGCTGCTGGTCTTCTGCCCATTTCTCGATATGCTGAATTTCGGCATCAAGCAAAGCCTTGTTTCGTTCTTCTATCTGAACGGTCAAGGCTGCTCGCCGGTTATCATACAGGGAAGCCAACTTCTGGCTTGCTTCCTCCTGCACAAGAACATTTCCGGTACTTATCGTTGGAACATTCAATAGTTTTTCAGCAAACTCCTGACCCAAAGCCGTTCCATCTTCCGCAAGTGCCGTCAGCACAATGTGCTGTTCCTGTTGTCCTTCGGATATAAAAGAAACAAGATGAGCCTGAAGCCATCCACTTTCATAAGCACATTGTTCTATATCTGCCACCTTATAACGATATAGGCTATAATCGAAGAGGAGATTCTGCTGGCTTTGCTCATTCTGCTTACACAAGGCAATGACCTTTTGAGCCAAAGGATGCGACAAACGATAATTGATGTATTGCGATTGCAGCGTCGTTATCTGATACATGCCACATTCTGCTGCCACATCAGGATAAGGATTGTGCTTCAAGCGAAAGACGAGATTGGTTTCATCTACTACTTCTACATTCTCCTTACCAAGCGTAGCAATGGTTATCGTCCAAAGCCAGCGATGGAACTTATTCAGATTTCCCATATCCTTGCCTTGGCGAATCTTCAGCAATCCCACCACATCCTCATCAAAGTTTTCAAGCAGTTGCTTGCGCGTATCTTGCATCGTTGCCTTGATACTTGCATCCATCTCTTGCTGAATCTGGTCGAAGGCTGCATTGATTTCTTCAGGAGTACGGCACTGCTGATAGATGTTGAGCATCCGCTTCTCGAAGTCAACCCCCGACTCGATGCTGCCCAGCACCTCATCACTGGAACCGAAGACACCATCAAAGAGATGGAATTTCTCAGAAAGCAGTTGGAACACACGCACATCAGCTGCATTTGCCTTGTTGATGAAGTTGAAAACCACAACATCATTTTTCTGTCCATAACGATGGCATCTACCTATGCGCTGTTCCACCCTTTGAGGATTCCACGGCAAATCATAATTCACTATAAGTGAACAAAACTGAAGGTTGATACCTTCTGATGCCGCCTCGGTAGCAATCATGATTTCGGCTTCGTCTCTGAAATAATCTACAATAGCCTGGCGCTTGTTTGCCGACAAAGAAGGGGTTAAGGCTGATGTGCCTATATTCCGCTCTTTCCATGCCTTATATATCTTCCGGGAAGTTTCATCATTATTGGAACCATTGAAAAGTACTATCTTGCCCATATAACCATTCTCCTCTAAAAGCTGTTTCAGATAGAGCTGGGTACGGGTACTTTCCGTAAATATCAATGCTTTGCGGTTGGCTCCCAACTCTTCCATCTTCTGAAAGCCGGTATGGAGTGCCGACAAGAGGCAATCACCTTTTTTATTACTACTGATACTATTGGCAAGATCATATAGACGTTGGAGTTCCTTGATTTCATCCTTGATACCTTCTATCTCATCGGAAGTAAGGATTTCTCCTTCCTGTTCGTTCTCATCCTGCTCATTCCATTCATCCCAATCATCGCCCAACATATCTTCGGCAACCATAGCTATTTTTCCATCTTCCCCATACCAGCCTTGCGGTTTATCTGCTGAATAAGGAGCAATCTTGGTCTGCAAACGATCGATAAGCGTTTTGAGCGTATAGCCGATGGCAAAGGTTGATGAAGACATGAGTTTGCGGAATATCAGCGTAATCAACTGACGTTGACTGGTTGGTAATCCGTAAGTATCATCACGGCGAAGATACTCGCTGATTTGATTATAGAGTTTCTGCTCTTCAACGGCAGGATAATATTCCTGCGCCATCGGGATACGGGAAGTATATTTTACATACTCCGTAACCTGTTTGCGAAGCGTGCGATGCACGATGGGACGAAGACGCCTGCGAAGATCACCAAAAGCAATATCATCGTTTTTGTTACTATAGCAATACTGAGCCTTGAAACTCTTCAAGTCACCAAAGTAATGGTCATCGATGATACTTACCAGACCATATAATTCCTCAATATTATTCTGAAGCGGAGTGGCGGTAAGGAGGAGTTTATGACTATCAGAAAAAGCGGATTTCAGACGGGAAGCCATCGAAGGGGTTGACTTATAAACGTTGCGTAGTTTATGAGCCTCATCATAAACCACCAGGTCCCAATGAGTGCGCGACAAGATTTCGGCTTGTCTGGAAGCAAACTGATAAGAGCAGATATAGATTTGCTTGCCATCGGAAAGATGGTCTAAAGAAATCCCCTTTTTCTTTTCGAGAATAAAAGAATTCAAAAAGAACTTTTCCTCCAGCTCCATGCTCCACTGTCGGCGAAGGGTAGCTGGAGCAACGATGAGGATACGACGCTTACGTTCAGCCCAAAACTGGCTGATAACAATACCAGCCTCTATCGTTTTTCCCAATCCCACCTCATCGGCAAGGATAACACCTTTGGAGAAAGGAGACTGGAATGCAAAAAGAGCCGCCATCACCTGATGGGGGTTCAGATCGACACGTGCCTCCGACAAGACACCCGTCAACTTATCATCATCCGCACCACCCCTATTACGTGACAACTGCCAGGCATAATACAAGAGCTGCGCAGATGAATAAGGGATTTCCTGTTTCATCGTCGCTTATAAGGGATTATGAGCGTAAACTTTATCGGAATTAGCAGGTCACATTTTTGCTATGCTTGGGGAAACTTCCAGGCTTACTAAAACAATACAGAAGAGACAAATACCTTGTTGGCGAAACTATATAAGAAAGGCGTAAGCCTCACTTATCAGTCTCTAAGGTATTTGGCGTGACCTGTCCACATAGATAAGTTTAGCTCACGCCTTATGAGCGTGAGCATTCACTTTTATCTATTACGTGGACTCAATTATCAATCGCCAAATTTCAAGAGACTCCAAATAATCGTAAACGCTTGTATATTATTATATTATATGTCTAAAGTTTATTCTTTCTGTTTCTTATTTTTCTATTTTATTTGTTCAACTTATGTTACAAGGGAGTAGCCCCCTAGGGCAACCTCTCCCCCTTTTCGAGGGCAAAGTTACAAAAAATAAATGAAATATGCAACTTAATACCTCAAAATATCTTTTACCGAGTAAATTTTACTTGAAGCATCAAAGGAGAAATACTGGTCATCCATAATCATATAATCCTCTCTCTGCTTCTTGCTCAGACTCTTAATGAATCTATACGACACATATCAAATCTGCTGAAGATAACTTATAGCCTTCTCTGTACCGAAAAAATACTGGCGATTCAGCTTTCTGTAGGTCAACTCTTTTGCAAGTTGCTCTAAAGTCAGTCCTCCATACAAATATCTTTCCAATTGAAAAGCGACACCATCATCAGCAACGGGACCGACCACAACATCATAGTCATGAATAAATTTATCCTTACTTCTTTTACGGTTAGCTAAGATAAATTTTGCCCATTCTATTGATGGACTATCAAAAGTCAACACTTTCAGACTTCCATCAATCAACAGTTTCTCGTCAAACAAGAATTTTGTTACGACAGGAGAACCTGAGCCAACAATACGAGTTCGCTTGATTGCCATCTCCATTGCCTGCGGAAAAATATCCGTCAGATAAAAACCTTGCCCAAAATCCTTATAAGGCTTACACTTAGTAAAATCAATCTTGTCTATAAA
Organism: Segatella sinensis; assembly: GCF_040095255.1. Taxonomy (NCBI): domain Bacteria; kingdom Pseudomonadati; phylum Bacteroidota; class Bacteroidia; order Bacteroidales; family Prevotellaceae; genus Segatella; species Segatella sinensis. The sequence goes on from NZ_JBBNGE010000003.1 coordinate 61,782, forward strand.
CAGATTGGATCCATGATACAACTCTATCATACCAAAGCCCCTCCATGCCTATGACAAATAACAGCCAAATCATCCACTGCATCATCTAAAGAAAGAAGATGCTCCGCTCCATAACATTCATACAAAAAATCCAATCCCTTATGCCTTTTCAGATAAGCATAGGATTGCTTCAAAGATATGCCAAACCGCTGTGCAAATTGGCTCACACAATATATAATGTAATAAGTCTTACTTTCTAATTCCATAATTCTCAACCTACCTTTCCATATTTAATTTCCTCCTTCAGCAACTCATAGTTGTAGCCAGAACTCTGATAATATAGCCCTGTCTCTAAATCCTGAAGTTTCTCGAATAACTCTGAATTATAAACACAATCTAAAGCTTCTTCAAGAGAATACTTGAAGTCTTCCATCAGCCACATTGCCATATCTTTGATACGGGCATTAATCAATATGCCTATCTGTCCGGCAGAAAGTTTTGTTTGTCCTTCCATAATTATATATTTTTCTTTTGTGGGCAAATTTACAAAGAAATATCGAGAATACCACATATTTTATATATAAAAGTTTGGAGAATACAAAGAAAACTTATAATTTTGCCAAAAAGAATGGATTTTTAGTGACACAAACAAAATAAACAGAAGAAATCATGATAAACGACAGAAGACAACTGGCTGACGTGTATCAGCAAACTATAGATATTGTACTGAAGGGACATTACACATCTGAGAATGGGGAGGAAGTGAAACTGCCCGACAACACGAAGATGCTGAAGGGAAGCAGATTCTATACCAAGCCACTGGATGCTTCAAACATACCTACCCTTGCAGAAGGTTCCACCAAGATTATTGTGAAGAATGACGACAGCATCCATTGTGGCCATCAGTTGCAACAGGAAGGATACAATCCCGTGGTTCTCAACCTGGCAAGCCGTCGCAACCCGGGCGGTGGCGTGAAGAACGGAAGCCGGGCTCAGGAAGAGAGCCTCTTCCGCAGCACCAACCTCTTTCTCTCTATGTATCGTTATGCAGAATATGCCGAGGATTACGGTTTGGAGAAAAGCAAGTTCCAGTATCCGATGCCTGTGAGATTCGGAGGCATCTATGTGCCAGACGCTACCGTGTTCAGGGCTGGAGCTAAGGATGACTTTGCCTTGCTCGATACTCCTTATTATATGTCGTTCGTGGCAGTAGCGGCCATCAATCATCCTGATTTAGATAGAGACGGGAACATCTGCGAAGAAGATGCCGCACTGACGAAAAACAAAATGAGGACGATGCTGCGTATCGGTTTGCAGAACGGACACGACAGCATCGTGCTCGGTGCATTCGGTTGCGGTGCCTTCCACAATCCTCCGAAACATATCGCAAGACTGTTTCACGAAGTCATCGACGAGAAGGAGTTCAAGGACAAGTACAAGCTCATCGCCTTCGCCATCCTTGAAGACCATAACTCGCCAAGAGGTGGAAACCTGCAACCCTTCATCGAGGAATTCAAGTCATAAACTCCCACAGATTTCACAGATTTACACAGATGGGGCTTGATTAGCAGTAATCAATGCCTCGCTTCTCGCACTCACCTCGCAAGGCGGCGAGGAAGTAACTGCGCTCGCTGCCCCAACCACGAACCTTGCGCTCGTGATCCACGGTCTGCTTCAAATGCTCATCGCTGTAAGCGGCAAAACGGGCTGCATACTCTGAAATTCTTGACTCGGCATAACCTGCATCAACAGCTGAAGACTCGGCATCAGCTGTCTTAATTGTTGATGACTCGGCATTAGCTGCCATTACACTCTCATTGTTCTTTAAATCTGAATTTGGATTCATAAAGATAATTATTTTAAGTTGTTAAACACTTACACATTCTTTTACCACCGTGGTTATCTCTATGCGAAACTCGGTTGGTGTGCCGCAACTGGGCAACTCTTAATGCTTGATTTCGGGTGCAAAAGTACATCATTATTCTGAAACCACCAAATCTTTTCGGGATTATTTTTTCCTGTTTTTTTCCTTCTTCTAAAGAAGAAGTTTTTTCGGGGTAGCAGATAGCAAGGAAGAGAAATCCTTAAATGGTTAAACTTTCCTATATTTGCATTATAATAGTATCATAATAATAAAATTATAATTATCTTTGCACTATGATTATCAGAAAGATATAAGACTATTCAAAGACAATAAAGAAGATAACATACAATGATAGAGAATCCGTTTATTCTGCGAGGATACATATCCGACGCTTACTTCTGTGATAGAGAAAAGGAAACCATCGACTTGATAAGAGAAATCAAGAATGGCAATAACATCACCCTGATTGCACCTAGAAGAATCGGCAAGACAGGGTTGGTGCAACACGTCTATGCTCAGGAAGAAATCAAGGATAAATACTATACATTTCTTGTAGATATTTATGCTACGAAAACCCTAGCCGACTTCATTCAGGAACTAGGCAGAAGTATTCTGCAAAGTCTGAAACCTAAAGGCACCAAAGTAGTGGAACATTTTCTTAACTGCCTCCACTCACTCCGTTCATCCATCAGCTTCGATATGAATGGCGTACCTTCGTGGGGAGTAGATTTGGGAGAAATCACCAGTCCAACCACAACGCTCGATGAAATTTTCCTTTATCTGGAGAGCGCAGATAAGCCTTGCATCGTGGCCATTGATGAATTCCAAACTATCAGCAGCTATAGAGAAGCTAATGTGGAAGCCATACTGCGCACCTACATCCAGCACTGCCATAATGCCAGTTTCATCTTTGCCGGATCTCAGCGCAATATGATGTCGGAAATGTTCTTGAGCCATGCCCGTCCTTTCTACCAGAGCACCTCCATCAAAACACTGAAAGCTATTGATAGAGAGGTGTATGCCGACTTCGCTACTCGTCTTTTCGAGGAAAGACAGAAGCATATCAAACGAGAAACCATTTATCGAATATACGACCGTTTTGACGGCATCACCTGGTATCTGCAAAGGATGCTCAATAAGATTTTCTCGCTCACGGAAAAGGCTGATGACAAGATGATGGAAAAGGCTGATGACAAGACGAGGGAACTGGCCGATGATAAGATGATGGAACTGGCGCTCAACTCGATTATAGACGAAAGTGCTTTTGCCTATGAAGCCCTTCTTTTCCAGTTGCCAGCCAAGCAAAAGGAACTTCTCTTAGCCATCTGCAACGCTGGCAAGGCTCAAAACATCATGTCATCGGCATTCATCAAGAAGCACAATCTTCCTTCCGCCAGTTTTGTACAAGGTGGTATCAAGGGATTATTGGAGAAAGATTTTGTTACGGAGACGGATGGAACTTACGAACTATACGATAAGTTCTTCGGTGAATGGCTGAAGAAGGAATTATAAAATACTGAAGATAGAAGTATAAAGAATAAGAATATAAACAAAAAGAAGAATATGATACAGCAAGTTGAATTTTCATTGCGCCCGCTTCCTCGCGGCTTTCACCTCGTAACCAACGAGGTGATGAGGAACTTGCCGGCGCTGCCTAAGACGGGGATACTGAATCTCTTCGTAAGACATACCAGCTGCGGATTGTCGCTGAACGAGAACTTCGACCCTGATGTGAGACATGATTTAAAGGGTATCTTCGAAAGACTGGTTCCGGATGGCGACCCAAGGTATCTGCATCAGGATGAAGGACCTACGGATATGTCAGCGCATGCCAAATCGAGCATGGTAGGCGTATCACTCACCATTCCTATTACCAATGGCAGACTGAACCTTGGTACATGGCAGGGGATTTACCTCTGTGAATTCAGAGAGGGAGGCGGAAGCCGACACCTCATCGCAACGATTATCGGGGAATAAATAACCGTTGCGACGAATCGGAGACGCCTCTATTTCCTGGATGAATCGGAGGCGTCTTTATCTATTTCACGGAAAAGGCCGAAGTATCTCTTGCATACCCAGACGATGCCGACAACCATTGCTATGACGAGGATTCCTCTTAAAAATCCACTTAATATCTTTGGCATACAATCCCAAATAGGCAGGAGATGCATCGCAAAACCTAAAACCATCGTCAATACCAACACACCGATGGTCAAGAGTTTCTCGTTTTTGATAGCTGGCTCAGGATCCTCTACTTCTACCAGGTTTCTCAACTGGTATATCTTATAGATAAAAAATACACAGTTCAGACATAAAAGAACACAGCAAACGATCACTCCACCCACAAATACAGGCTCACTTCCGATAAAATCCATACAACTAATCCATAACCAGAAGAGGGCTGACCATAAAGCTGCATAGCGACCCAACAGGGACAGGTAATATACCTGTCGGGCATTGACTATCTTGACGAAAGGAAAGTCATTGGCCTTTGGATGATAGCTGTGAAGCAAACAAGCGATAGGGAAAGAAGTACCCATTCCAGCCAACAGAAGAAGATAAGGCAAATCATCAGATGTGGCATGAATGACATTCCTGATGGTGAGCAGCCACATGGCAAGAACCAGGATTCCTACAATAAATTCAAAGACCCTGGCACTTGTAGAACGATAAATCTTGACTTGCGCAAAGATGCCAGCTGGCTCTTCTTCATCGCCATTCTTGAATAAATCAAGCACAAAATTAAATATTTTATTCTTCATCTTTCTTCTTCTCTTCTATTTGATTTGGTTCATCTTCTTCCTTTGATTTCATTGATGCAGCCTTCTTTTTCTTCGGCAGTCTGCCAGCCTTGCGCAGCGCTTCGGCGATGATCCATTGCAGCTGGCCGTTGGTTGAGCGGAACTCATCCTCCGCCCACGCTTCAATGGCACCCATCGTTTCCGAATCAATGCGCAATATAAAACTCTTCGTATTTGTTTCCTTTTTAGCCATACTTTTTTAATGATTCAATGTTCCCGTATTTACTACAGGCTGGGCGGTATCATCGCCACAGAGCACTACGAGCAGATTGCTGACCATGGCAGCCTTCTTGTCGTCATCAAGCTCTACCACATCTTCATCGCTCAACTTCTGCAATGCCATCTTCACCATCGACACGGCACCCTCTACTATCTTCTCTCTAGCAGAGATGATGGCTGAAGCCTGCTGGCGACGAAGCATCACGGCTGCTATCTCCGGAGCATAAGCCAGATAGTTGATGCGAGCCTCTACTACCTCGATACCTGCCATTGCCAATCGCTCATCGATGCGAGCCTCCAACTCCTTATTGATTTCATCACTTCCATCTCGAAGCGTAATCTGATTCGATTTTCCACCCTCGTCATCATCGTAGGCATACTGTCCGGCTACCTGTCGGAGCGCGGCATCTGCCTGAATCTGGACAAAGCGACCCAGCATGTTCATGATCTGTGCAGCAGAAGCACCGATGCCTGCCTGACCCGTAGAACCCTCAGCCATGGTCTGGGTATCAATCTCGAAGATAGCCTTGTAAGTATCCTTCAGTTTCCATACCAGCACCATACCAATCATAATCGGATTACCCGTCTTGTCATTCACCTTGATAGGTTCGGCATCGAGGTTGCGCACACGAAGCGAAAGCTTCTTCTGACTGATAAACGGATTCAGCCAATAGTAACCCGGCTCTGTAAAAGTGCCACGATACTTACCGAAGAAAAGCAACACGCGAGCCTGACCCGGCTCCACCAGGATGAAACCGCAGACGCAGATGATGCTCAGGATGAGAAGCAGTACGCCGCAAACGCCACAGACATTTGCCAGCCAGCCTTCTTGCGAAACGCAGGCAAATATAAACAAGCCAACTCCAGCCAGGAAGCCGATGATGTTTAACACTAACATCAGGATGCCATTCAAGGTCTTTCCCTGATACGTAAATTCCTTATTCTCCATAATTTTACTTTATTTATTACGTTATTAATGTTGATATCATTTTGATATCGCAAATATACGATATTAAAATGATATCACAAGAGCAGAAGAAAAAGATTTCAAATACTTTAACGTAAAAAGGTCGTTGGGACGATACCCAACGACCTTTTCTCAGATTTTCACCTATTTATATATAGAAAACAGTTTCTATCTTCACATAGAGATAGATTCTGTCTTCTATAGAAATATTATTCTATCACTTCCATTTCTTCCTCTTCTATTGCCTCCTTGATCTCCTTCTCTTTCTTTCCGAACTCAGGATCTATCTTCAGGAAAGCGGTAACCAGGAAGGTGATGGCGCAGCATGCCATCACGATAATGAAGAACAAGCGATAGCCTACCATATCTTTCAGATATCCCGATACCATACCAGGCAACATCAAACCTAAATAAGAGATACCTGTACAGATGGAATAATGGGATGTCTTGAACTTGCCCTGACTATAGAACAGCATATAAAGGGTAAGAACCGTGAAGCCCAAACCATAACCGAACTGCTCGATAAAGAGGCAGCTCGAAACCACGATGATGTCGCTATTGAGTGAGTAACTCAAATAGATGTAAACCACATCAGGCAGGGTAATGGCACAAACCATCGGCCAAAGCCATTTCTTCATACCATCCCTACTCACCAGAATACCACCGATGATTCCACCCAGCAGTAAACCGATCAGTCCAACAGTACCATTGGCAAAGCCATATTCCTGCGGAGACAATCCCAGTCCGCCCTGCGAATTAGGACGAAGAACGAAGGTTTTGGTCATCGTATTCAAGAGTGCTTCCGGGAAACGATAGAGCAGGAGGAAGAGCATCACACAGATGGTTTCTCCCAATCCGAATTTCACAAAGAAGGTGCGGAACATATTCTTCAGTTCGTGCGCCACTTCGCCCACCGTTCTATCGGTCTGCACATCCTCCTTCGGACGCGGCATGAACCGGCTATGATAGAGCCACAATCCGATGAAGATACCTGCCAATCCGTAGAAGATAAGCGCCCATGAGAAGCGAATCTGGTTACGGAACAGCACCTGGAGAACACCAGCCAGCATCACCAGGAATCCATTCACGAAGATGATGGCAAGGCGATAGAAGGTATTTCTCAAACCCACAAACTTGGTCTGCGTATGCTCATCCAACTCTATCATATAGAAACCATCCGCCGAAATATCGTGGGTGGCACTACAGAAGGCGATGAGGAAGAAGAAACACATCGTTGCCTGGAACCAGAAGGCAGTAGGCAGCGAAAAGGCGATTCCGGCAAGAGCTGCTCCGATGAGCGCCTGCATCGTCAATACCCACCAGCGCTTGGTCTTCAGCAAGTCGATGAAAGGACTCCACAAAGGCTTGATAACCCAAGGCAGGGCGAGCCATCCAGTATAGAGACCCACCTCAGCATCGGTCAAGCCCAACTGCATATACATAACCACAGAGAGGGCTGTCACGATAACGTTAGGCAGTCCTTCCGCAAAGTAGAGTGTCGGAATCCAAGCCCATGGATTCCGACTATTTTTCAATGTTCCCATTCTACAGCTTTATTTATAGAGTTTCTTGATTTCTGCACCCTGATAGTAGTGCAGGAGGATAGCATCATAGAGATACCCCTCCTCGCCCATCATCGCAGCACCAATCTGACAGAGACCTACTCCATGGCCCCATCCTGCACCGATGAGTTCGAAACGCTGAGGTACTCCCTGCTCATCTTCATCCTGTTTATCTACCACAAAAGCTGAACTTAAAAGATGAGAATCGCTGAGCGCACGTCGGATTTCGAGTTCCTTACCGATGGTGAAGGTCTTCTCGGTACCGATAATCTGGAGTTTGCTGATTCTTCCACTCTTACCACGCTCCACGGCCTTCAGGTCGAGGATGGCACCAAAGTCCATCTTCAGTTTGTCAGCGATAAGCTGCTGGAGTTTCTCCTGAGTGAGCGTTACCTTCCAGCGATAGAAATCGGCAGTCTCCTGGTCATAGTCATTCAATACCTGCGAAAGAATCTTCTTGTCTGTCGTATTGCAGAAAGCAGGTGGGTTCGAGCGAATCCACTTCTCAGCCTCTTCCTCGCTGGTAAGATCAGGCATAACCTTTGCATCCTCGACACCCAAGGCTATATCCCTTACGGCTGTGAGATAATTCTTCGGCGTATTCTCCCAGCAATACTGGAACTCTTCGGTAATACCGCCACAACACTTAGAGAATCTGGCATCACAAATCTCATCACCATCCAGCAGAACCTGTCCTCTGGTGAGTCTTACCGCCTCTGCCACATGTGGTGAGGTTTCCTTCGTAATTCCCTGATAACGCTGACAGTGGTCATCGGCACAAACATCGAAAAGAGTATGATCTTCGCGATCGTACCAACGGATGAGCATATCCTCCTTCTTCACGAAAGAGAAGAAATTGTTGCCACTCTCCGCCACCTCTCTGCGATGCTGCATCTGAGCCAAAAGCCAAGAACGGGAAATCACGGCGTGCGCCTTCAGGAGTTCGAGACTGGATGTGGCACTCATCTCACTACTGATGACACTCTCCAGATATTTCTCTACAGGTAGCTCATTAATGGCTAAAATCTTATCAGATTCTACCAGGAATCTCAGCGTACCCAGGAAAGTCTGGGTTTCCTTGCGTTCCCAATGGAAGTTTACACCGATGGTTACATCACTCAAGGAGAAAGAGGCATTCGAGCTCTGCGGATGGAAAGTCAGTGAACTATACTGATTTCCGTTCCAAAGCACGCCACCTTCAGAGAATTCCACCTCCTGCTCACCAATCACGATTTCTCCCTTGGCAAGATAAGGTTTGTTAAGTATGAAATGAACCTTCTGCGCACTCACGATTCCAACAGTTACTTCCGGCTCCTTACCATTATTATATAAGGCAGAAGCTCCGACAGCAGCCTTAGCCTCCTTTGCCGCCTTCAGCTTGTTAACGATAGTCTCTACCTTCTCTGGACTGATACCGCATTCCTGCAAGATAGCAGTAGCCTTTTCTTCGGTGAGTTTACGGAAATCTTCCTCACGAGGAGTAATGATGAGTCCGCTCATATCGAGTGCTCCCGGCGAAACCATCACCTGTGCATCCCCTTCAGCAAAGTAAGCATCTGGTCGATGTTTCTCTCTTGGGATAACCACAGTGATGAATTCTTCACCCTTACGCCAGGCAACGATGTTCATCATTGGCTCTTTCTCGTCGCCACGATGAGGCAAAGCCTTGTAAAGTCGGCGGAAGAGGGTTTCATCACTCTCTTCGCTCTTCGAAATGATAACAAAGGCTGGCACGATGAAATCGCGAACCAATGCAATCTTCTCATCATCATTCAGCGAGATGATATCGGTAAGATTGCGGGAAAGACGCTGCCAGTTTGCCTGCAAAGGAAGAAGTCCACTAGAACCAGCCTGGAAATGCAGGTGGTCTGGAGCAGAAGCTCCACACTTCGGACCATTATAGAATACCATCAAGTCGCTGTGCAGACTCAGGAATCTGTGCATCTCACCATAGTTCTTATAAATGAGCTGATACTGGTGTTTGCGTGCAGGGATCGTGAAATGGATTGGCAAGATAGGGAACGGATTCACCAACAACTGGAACTTATCGTCTATCTTCTGCACCATCTGTTCTTCCGGACGATTGGCAGCACAGAGGAAGCAAGGGCGCTCGCTCAATGCCTTCTTGTCAATCTTGGCTCCCGTGCTTACCATACGGGCCGGATTCCACTGCAACTTCACAAACTCAGAGAGTGTCTTGGTCTCTACGTGCTTGAGGTCGCGATAACGATGTCGAGCCTCCTCCCATTGCTCTAACTGCCGATTGAAGAATCGGGAGATACTGCTATCTTCCATGATATCAGCCTTACCCAACAGCATCTGCTGACGTGCCTTCAACTCCATGGTGCGCAAACGGTCTTTATAAAGATTATTGGCGTTCACCTTTTCTATACTAAGAGCAGCATCAGAGTTTCCTCCCCAGCGACGACAGAGGTAGAGTTCCTCATAGATTCTGCCGATGCGGTAGCGGCGAGAGAAAGCCAAGCCCATCGCATAGTCCTCGCCATAGCTGGTATTAGGAAACGGTATCTGTCTAGCCAACGGGGTAAAGAAAGCACGAGGAGCGCCTAATCCGTTGATGCGCAAGGCATTGTTGCATCCATTCTCCTCGGTCCACTCCTTATGGTCGATAAGTCCAGGAGGAAGGGTCTGCAGATCGAAGTTGCACATACGATAAGAACCCACAATCATCGCAGCCTTCTGCTGATGGAAAGCATCTACTATCTTCTGCAGTGTATCGGTAGAAGAATAGAGGTCATCGCTATCGAGCTGAACGGCAAATTTTCCGCAAAACTCGCTAGAGATGGCCAGATTCCAGCATCCACCTATTCCAAGGTCTTTGCTTGCAGGTTGGAGCAGGAAGAGACGTGGAGCCAGCTTTTCCTGCATCGTATATTTTACCTTTCCCTCCTTATATTCCAAATCAAGTTTCTCTACATCCTTGTTCGCACTATCAGCTATTTTCTGCACGATTTCACCGGTACGATCGGTAGAATGATTATCTACGACGATGACATTGAAATTGAAATTGGTCTTCTGCTGCATCGCACTAAACACAGCGTCTGCGATGGTCTTCTCTCTATTGAAAACAGGGATGATGACAGATGCCTCATATTCAAAGTCCTGCTCATCAAAATTCGGCTGACGATAGTAACAGGTATCAATCAGAGCGCCCAATTTGCCAAGATGCTGGGTACAAGCCTTTTCCATTTCTATCTGCACCTCCCTGTTACGAGGATTCACATAGTCGAACTGCTTCTCACCGCTCTTACGATTGTCTCTCTCAGTCTCGGTATAGAGATACTCATTGATATGGAAGATTTCTCCTACTCGACTCAGATAAAGTCTCAGGTCGTAGAGACCTGCATAAAGGTATTCCTGACGATCGCGCTGAGCGACATAATCACGGAGAGCCTGTGCCTTGATGAGCCAGAGGCTTCCAAAATCGAAATCATCACGGAGTGAACCCTGCTGATAATCGATTACCGGATGCTTTTCCAACTTAGAAACTCTCAGTGATTTCTCCTGCTCAGAAGCATCTTCACCCAATGAAGCCTGGAACTTGGCTGTTTCCTCCTCATCCAACACCTTCGTATAATGGTCGGAGTAAACCATCACAGCTCCCGTGTCATCAGCCACACGGAGAAAACGCTCCAATGCGAGATTGCCCCATTGGATATCTGTATTTTTGGTACAGATCAACACATAGTCGGCATCGGTGTTCTCAGCGATGCTCTCTACAGTGTTAGAACTCTCAAGGCGGTCAACGGCAATGAAGGTGCAACCTTCCGGCACCGGATGCTGGGCAGCGAAGTCAGCGTTCACCAGGAGGTTGATATGCTGTACTGTTTTGTCTTCGTGAAGATCTATGGTCGTAAATCTAGCTTCCTGTAGGTCGTCACAAGGCAAGAAAAGATCTATTTTTTCTCTCATTTTCACCTTATTTTAGCTTATTATATTAAAATATGTGGCAAAGATACGAATTTTTCAGCAAAAAAGCGTATCTTTGCAGTATGAATAATGAAAAAAAATATCTTTTAGGTCTTACACTTGCTGAATTGAAGCAGGTGGCCAAGGATCTCGGCATGCCTGCCTTCACCGGCGGACAGATGGCGAAGTGGCTCTATGAGCAGCACGTAAAGAGCATTGATGAGATGACCAACATCTCGAAAGCCAACCGTGCCAAGCTCGCTGCCGAATACGAAATAGGATGCGCAGAATTCTCTGACGCACAATACTCTGTGGATGGTACCATCAAGTACCTCTTCCCTACCCGAAGCGGCAAATTCGTAGAAACGGTCTATATCCCGGATAAAGACCGTGCCACCCTATGCGTTTCATCACAGGTGGGCTGCAAAATGAACTGCCTCTTTTGCCAGACAGGAAAGCAGGGATTCGAAGGCAGTTTGCCTGCCGGCGACATTCTGAACCAGATTTATTCGCTGCCTGAGGTGGATAAGCTCACCAATATCGTATTCATGGGACAGGGAGAGCCGATGGACAATCTCGACAATGTGCTTCGTGCCACAGAAATTCTCACCGCCGATTACGGTTGGGCGTGGAGTCCGAAACGAATCACTGTAAGTTCTGTAGGCGTGAAGAATAAGCTGAAGCGATTCCTGGAAGAGAGCGAATGCCATGTGGCAATTTCAATGCACGACCCGATACCATCAGAACGTGCAGAACTGATGCCTGCTGAACGCGGAATGGGTATAGAACAGGTGGTAGAGCTTCTGAAGAACTACGATTTCTCTCATCAGCGCCGCCTGAGTTTCGAGTACATCGTATTCAAGGGAGTGAACGACAGTATGCAGCATGCCAAGGCCATCATCAAACTGGTGAAGGGGCTTGATTGCCGTTTCAATCTCATCCGCTTCCATCAGATTCCCGACATCCCGCTGCAGGGTGTGAACGATGAGAAGATGGAGAAGTTCCGTGATTACCTCACTTCCCATGGTGTTTTCACCACTATCCGTGCCAGCCGCGGCCAGGACATCTATGCAGCCTGCGGTCTGCTCAGCACCTCGAAAAAGATCGGAGAAATCCGACATCATGAGGATGAGAAGCAGAAAGAGGAGATGTAGAGAGAATAGCATAATGGTGAGAAAAACGATAACGTTCCTTTTCCCGTTCTATCTTATATTCATTCTCCTGACAAGTTGCGACATAACAGGTAAGAACAGGAAAAAGCCAGCCAGCACGGGACAACCTTACGAGGTGGTACTCGAGGGTGATACCGACAGCATCGTAACCAAGATGCTGACGGAGGATGTGACAGGACTGCCCCAACGCGAACCACTCTGCCGACTGATTCAGGTGAAAAAGGGCAAGACACAGGGCAGCTATCTGCTCGTCAGAACCCGAATCGTCGTGAATATTGGAGAGCGGGACTTCTCCGTCAGGCTGAGCCACGACGAAAATGCTGCACCGCAGAATATCATCCGCATTACAGCCCGCTCGGCACAGCAGTTGCAGGAAAGGCTCAATGGCGAAAGACTCCGCCAAATCGTGAATGAGGTAGAGTTGAAACACCTGGCAGATATCGTCTCCAGCAACCCCAGCAAACAAAACAAGGAGATGCAGGACGAAATCAAGAAGATATTTGGAATTGACATGAAGATTCCGGTCTCGATGAACGCCAGCAAAAAAGCAAAAGACTTCATCTGGATTTCGAATAATGCAAGTACGGGAATGCAAAACCTGCTCGTGTTTAAAGTGAAGAGTGAAGAACGAAGAATGAAGAATTCAAATGCAGTTCCTGCAGATGATAAAGCTCAGATAGACAGCATTCTTCGAACCAACATGCTCGGCGAAACCGACAGCATGTATATGGAGATTCCAGTTCTTTCAGAAAGAGGGCTCTGGGAGATGAAGGGGGATGCCATGGGAGGACCTTATGTCATGCATCGCATTCATAAGCCAACAAGCCTAGCAGAAATTCAGCAAGGCTACGACCTCTACATCATCGGCTTCGTCTATGCTCCCGAAATGAAAAAGAAAATATTAATCAAGCAGCTCGAAGCTGCGATTTCTACTATAAAATAAGTATTAATGGACAACAAGAAAATCAGGGTGGCTATCACCCACGGAGATACCAATGGTATCGGATATGAACTCATTTTTAAGGCATTCAGTGAGCCAGAGATGTTGGAGTTTTGCACACCAATCATCTATGGTTCACCTAAAGTGGCAGCTTATTATCGCAAGGCGATGAATCTGCCAGCCCAGTTCTCTATCATCCAGAAAGCAGAAGATGCTGAAGATGGACGTATCAACCTCCTCGCAGCCGCAGATGAAGAGGTTAAGGTAGATATGGGACTTCCTACTGATGAATCAGGAGCTGCAGCCATCAAAGCACTCGACCGTGCTATGACCGACTATCGCAACAATCTCTATGATGTCTTGATTACAGCACCAGTAAGCAGTCAGAACGTCAAAATAGAAGGATATACCTTCAAGGGACACAAGGAGTACATCGAAACATGCATCGGCGACCGCAACAGTTCCCTGAGCATCCTCATCGGAGACGACCTCCGTATCGCAGCTATCACAGAAAAGGCACCTTTGGCTCAAGTAGCTGGTGCAATCAGTCAGGAAAGTATTGTGAGCAAGACAACATTGCTCTGGCAGACATTGAAGCGCGACTTCCTCATCACCAACCCACGTATCGCCGTACTCGCCCTGAATCCTAGCATCAACGAGGAACAGAGTTGCGGCAAAGAGGAACGCGAAATCATCATCCCTGCCATCGACCACCTTGCTGACAAGGGAATCCAGGCGTTTGGTCCTTACCCTGCAGACGAATTCTTCGGCAGCGGTTACTTCTGCGAATTCGATGGAATCATGGCAATGTACTACGATCAGGCTACCGTGCCATTCCATGCTCTCTACAACGAGGATGGCGTGCTCTACACTGCAGGCTTGCCACTTATCCATACCGCAGCCAACACAACTCCTTGCTACTTCATGGCAGGCTGCAACGAGGCAGACCCAACATCATTCCGCCATGCTATCTTCACGGCACTCGATGCTTTCCGCCATCGCGAAACAAGCGACGAGGTGGGTACAAACCCGCTGCCAAAACTCTATCACGAGAAGCGAGACGAAAGTGAAAAGGTTCGCTTCTCTATCCCTAAGAAGCACGCTCCATCTCCATTCCCTTCTAAGAACGGAAAACAGGGAGCACCAAAGGGTAACGAGCAGAAGGAGGCACAGAACAATGCTCCAAGAAACAATGAGCAGAAGGAGGTGCAGAACAATGCTCCAAGAAACAACGAGCAGAAGGAGGCACAGAACAATGCTCCAAGAAACAATGAGCAGAAGGAGGTGCAGAACAATGCTCCAAGAAACAACGAGCAGCACAACAACAACCAGAAAGCTCAACAGCCAAATAAGCTGAAGGCTGCACAGACTGCAGCAGCACTCTCAGCTGTTCTCTCTGCAGTGCAGGCTGGCCAGAAGCCAGCTTCTAAGGAGTAAAAAACAAGACGAAAACTGCTACTGAAACTTATGAATTTCCAGCAGCAGGACAAGTCCTATATAAGACTAGAAATTAGGGAAAAAGAGCAGAAAGATAGGCGAAAAAGTTAAAAATCACCTATTTTCTGCTCTCCATAACCTATTTTTGGACGAAAAAAGCAGATAATTCAAAAAAAATATGTAATTTTGGCAGCTAAATGGATAATTCCGAACTTCAAAAGATAAAACAACGATACAATATCGTCGGAAACAGCGACGGATTGAATCGTGCTCTCGATGTTGCCTTACAGGTGGCACCGACAGACCTTTCCGTGCTCATCATCGGAGAAAGCGGAGTGGGTAAGGAAATCATTCCAAGAGTCATCCACGACAATTCTCCACGAAGAAGAGAGAAATACTTCGCCATCAACTGCGGCAGCATCCCAGAGGGAACCATTGACAGCGAACTCTTCGGACACGAAAAGGGTTCCTTCACTGGAGCCATCGGTGAAAGCGAAGGTTACTTCGGAATAGCCAACAAGGGAACCATCTTCCTCGATGAGGTAGGAGAACTCCCTATCCAGACCCAAGCCCGACTGCTTCGTGTGCTGGAAACTGGTGAATATATCCGAGTAGGAGGTACAGAAATCCGAAAGACCAATGTTCGTATCGTAGCTGCCACCAATGTGAATATGCGCAAGGCTGTGAGCGAAGGAAGATTCCGCGAGGATCTCTACTATCGTCTCAATACGATTCCTATCCAGATGCCTCCTTTGCGCGAACGTGGCGGTGACATACTCCTGCTCTTCCGTCTCTTTGCCATGCAAATGGCTGAGAAATACCACTTGCCGAAAATCTCGCTTTCGGAAGATGCCAAGCAACTGATGTTGAAATACAAGTGGCCAGGAAACGTACGACAGCTCAAGAATATCACAGAGCAGATGTCGGTACTCTCAAAAGAAAGAGAAATCGGACTGGATGCACTTCTCCAATTCATCCCAAAAGATGAGGAGAGTACACAGCTGGCCCCGATTCCTCAACAGAGCGTAGGGCAGCACAGTTATGAAAGCGAACGAGAAATTCTCTATAAGATTCTGTACGAATTGAGAGGAAACGTAAGCGACTTGAGACGCGAAATGAACTCGTTGAGAAAACAACTTGATGAAGCGCGCGGACTGAACGGTGCCCAAGGGTTCTCTCAATCACAACCGATAGACAATAGTATCATACCAGCAAACTACCCAATAGATGTGACACCATCTCGTACGTCGGATATCATACAGTCGCACTCGGATATGCTGAACTCTCATTCAGACCTGATACATTCCCGACCAGAAGCTCAGGAAGTAGAAGCAGAGGAAATCAAGGATTTCGACAACGAAGAGATGAGCGAGAACGAATCGCTAAACCTCAGCAGACTCGGCAGGCAGATGATAGAAAAAGCATTGGAGAGAAACAATGGCAACAGAAAAAAAGCAGCCGACGAATTGGGAATCTCCGACCGCACCCTCTATCGAAGAATCAAGAAATACGGGCTCGGAAATGATTAACGACCCATTGCTGGGAAAGACAATAATAAAGAATAAAAAAATGAAGCACTTACGCGCGTACCTATATATAATAGGCATCATATTGGTAATGGGAGCTACTGCTGCCTGCTCCGTAAGCTACAAGTTTAACGGAGCCAGCATTGACTATACCAAGACCAAGACCATCCAGTTGGCCGACTTCCCTATCCGAAGCTCGTATGTCTGGGGACCAATGGGTCCGATGTTCAACAATGAGCTGAAAGACAAGTTTGCCAGCAACACTCAGCTACGCCAGGTTTCCCGAAACGGAGATTTGAAGATTGAGGGAGAAATCACCCAATACTCACAGCGTAACAAGTCGGTGAGTGCAGAGGGATATTCTGCACAGACCGAATTGAGCATTACAGTGAACGTCCGCTTCACCAATACCAAAAACCACAACGAGGACTTCGAGCGACAGTTTACCTCCGCCAAGACCTACGATACCACTCAGAGCCTGGCATCAGTGCAGGAAGAGCTGGTTACCCAGATGGTAAAGGATTTGGTTGATCAGATATTCAATGCAACTGTAGCTAACTGGTAAAAATTCAATGTTCAAAGAAAAAAGCAAAACATCGTGGAATTAAATAGATTAATACAACATCCTGAGGAAATGGACCGAGAGACGCTCTACGACCTACGTGCGCTCTTGGCTCTTTATCCGTACTATCAGACGGCTCGCCTGCTGATGTTGAAAAACCTATACCTGCTCCACGACCCCAGCTTCGATGAAGAACTTCGCCGAGCAGCCATCTATATCTCCGACCGCAAAGTCATCTTCCAGATGATAGAGGCAGCTCACTATCAGCTCAAGCGTACCCAGAATAAGCCACAAGGTATGGGCATTCTTGATGCCAAGAAGAAAGAAGATCGCACCAGCAGCCTCATCGACCACTTCCTCGACTCCATCCCTACTGATGCTGAGGAAAACGAGAAGAAGAAAGAGAAACGCAAACCTACACCAGCAGATGCAGCAGTAGATTACGTATCATATCTGATGGAGACTGAGACAGAACAGAAGATGGAACAACCATCCCGTACAATCAGTCTCATCGATGACTTCATTGAAGAAGGTGGTTTTAATCTGGAAAAGATTAACGGCACAGAGGAATCTGAACCAAAATCATCAGCAGACACAGAGCCTGCAGAAGCAGCTCCTCACAATGAGTCTAGCGATAATGGCGGAATCTTTACAGAAACCCTTGCTAGAATCTACATCAAGCAGGGAAAGTATGAAAGAGCCTATCAGATTATCGATCGCCTGCATAAGCAGCACCCACAAAAGAGTGCCTATTATGTAGATCAACTCAGGTTCCTGGAGAAGCTGATACTGAATGCTAAGAAATAATATGCTCTGCAAAGGGATAAAAAGTAAATAAAATAATAATAATAAAACTAGTTTTAAAATTAAAAAATGGCTTACACATTATTTGTAGTATTAATCGTCCTGGTTTCAATCCTGATGGTTCTCATCGTGTTGATCCAGGAGTCAAAGGGAGGTGGATTGGCATCTAACTTCTCTTCAACCAATTCCATCATGGGTGTACGCAAGACTACCGACATCGTAGAAAAGATTACATGGGGTCTCGCAGCTCTTATGGTAGTAATCAGCGTTGCTTGCGCATACGTTGCTCCGCAGGCAACAGGCGAAAATAGCGTCATGGAGGGTGCAACTCAGGAGCAGACTGCTCTTCCTGCCATGCCAGGTGCTAGCAAGGATGCAGCAGCAGGTGCTCAGAAAGCGACTCCTGCAGCAGGTGCAGATGCTCAAAAGGCAGCTCCAGTAGTGCCAAATAGCCCTGCTAAATAAAAAAATAGAAAAAAGGTACGAAAAAATTTGGTGGAATCATTTTTTTTTCGTACCTTTGCACCCGCTTACGAGAAAATGGTGGACGTAGTTCAGTTGGTTAGAGCGTCAGATTGTGGTTCTGAATGTCGTGGGTTCGAGTCCCACCTTCCACCCAACTTTTCCGGATAAGCAAAACATACCAATATGGTGGACGTAGTTCAGTTGGTTAGAGCGTCAGATTGTGGTTCTGAATGTCGTGGGTTCGAGTCCCACCTTCCACCCAGGACAAACCCTGCAAGATTTATTTATTGCAGGGTTTCTTGTTATATTATCATATTAATTCTTGCTATATGATATATCTACAGTTAAGGTATAGACTACGAAAAAGCCTGCTAAGAGAAAAAATTCCTAGCAGGCTTGTTTATATACAGCAATCAATATAAATGATTATCTGATAACCTTTACTTCGCCGTTCTTAGCTATCTTAACAATACTTGAAGGCTGGTGAGGCTTATGCTCCTGACGACGGGTCCAGCACACG
Source organism: Segatella sinensis (assembly GCF_040095255.1). Classification (NCBI taxonomy): domain Bacteria; kingdom Pseudomonadati; phylum Bacteroidota; class Bacteroidia; order Bacteroidales; family Prevotellaceae; genus Segatella; species Segatella sinensis. The sequence continues at coordinate 80,530 of NZ_JBBNGE010000003.1, forward strand.
TAATCTACCGCATTCAGAATCTCTTCAGAAATATCACGATAGTTCTGAGCTGCAGGCTCGCCACTTACATTGGCACTTGTACTTACGATAGGCTTCTGGAAACGATAGCAAAGCTGCTTGCTGAACTCCTCGTAAGTAACTCTCATTGCCAAACTACCATCTTCTGCGACAAGATTATTAGCCACACCATTCGCATCATCCAAGATAATGGTAGTAGGCTTAACAGGCATAGCCGCATCAATGAAATCCCAAGCCACCTGAGGCACGTTACGGAAATAACGAGCCATACGGTCAGCCGAGTCGATGAGGCAGATAAGCGCCTTAGAATCATCGCGCTGCTTAATCTCATATACTTTCTTCACAGCCTCGGGATTAGTAGCATCACAACCGATTCCCCAAACTGTATCTGTAGGATAGAGAATCACTCCACCCTTACGCATGCATTCTACTGCATTCTTAATATCCTCTTCTCTAGTCATTTTCTTAACTGTTTGAAAATTGAACCCTGAAATTTAAATCTAAATTACCGTAATCCTGCATCAGAATCTGGTGCTTTCTGACATTCGTAATATGCAATATCCTTCATTCCATTGAGGAAGGCAGAAGCTTCCATACGCTTTTTACCAGCAAGCTGCAGCTCATAGATATTGAGCCAATGGTCGATACAAGCTATCTGCAAATGTCCGCCTTCTATTCTGAAACATCCTACAGGTGCCATACCTCGCGAGTCTTCGCTAACTGTAGTCTTGAAAATCTTAAGCACCTGCTCTTTCACTGCATCTTTCTTCTTGATATAGGTCCAGGCACCCGGATATGGTGAGAGACCACGTATGAAATCGTGTACCTGTTTAGCAGGCTTGTGGAAGTCAATGCAGCAAGTATCCTTGAAAATTTTAGGAGCAGACTTGAGTTCTACACCTTCACCGATGAATTCTTCCTGAGCAATGCTCGAAATATTACCATCTGATGCAATCAGCTGATCGATGGTTTCCAAAGCAATTTCAGCACCTAAATGCATCAATCCATCATATACATACTCTACATTCGCCTCGTCAGGAATAGGGAAACGCTTCTGCATAATGATGCGACCTGTATCTATATCATGATCGAGGAAGAAGGTAGTAACACCCGTCTCTGTCTCACCATTGATAACAGCCCAGTTGATAGGAGCTGCACCTCGGTACTGTGGCAACAAGGCAGCGTGAACATTAAAGGTACCAAACTTTGGCATTGCCCATACAACCTCTGGCAACATCCGGAATGCCACCACTACCTGCAAGTCAGCCTGATAGCTCTTAAGTTGTTCCAGGAAATCGGGATCCTTCATCTTCACAGGCTGAAGCACAGGCAGTCCATGCTCTACAGCATACAGCTTCACCTGAGAAGGCTGCAAAGTGTCCTGATGTCTGCCCACAGGCTTATCAGGCTGCGTAACCACAGCCACCACATTGTAGCCGCCCTCTACAAGGCGCTTGAGGGATTCCACAGCAAACTCTGGAGTTCCCATAAATATGATTCTTAAATCTTTCTTTGTCATACTGTTCATTATTAATATTATTACTCTGCAGATATATCTGCCACAATGTGTCGATATACTTCATACACCTTGGTACGACTGATATAGCCCTTCAACACACCATTTATATCTACTACTGGCAACTGTGCGGCATCAGTCTTATCAAACTTCTGCATCACCTCATCCATCCTCTCGTTCTCACTAATTACGGCAGAAGGCTGCAACATAAGCTGTTTTACCTTGAAATGCTTATAGAGTTCGGTTCGGAATATGATATGACGAATCTTAGTAATATCGATAACTCCCTGCAAGACACCCGCTTCATCGAGCACAGGCAAGAAGTTATTATTACTTCGACTAATCTCGCTCACCAGTTTTTCCATCGGCAAATCTTCCTTGATTGGATGATAATCCTTCTCAACCAAGCTCTGCATACTCATCAGAGTGAGCGCTGCACGATCAATATGATGCGTGAGAAGTTTGCCCTCTCTAGCCAAACGCAAGGCATAGATACTGTGGCTCTCAAAGATACTGATGGTAAGGAGCGAAGATATGCACACAATCATAAGTGGCATAAAAAGCTGATAACCACCTGTAAGTTCGGCGATAAGGAAAATACCGGTAAGTGGAGCATGCATCACGCCCGTTATCAGTCCTGCCATTCCCATCAAGGTGAAATTCTGCTCGGGTACATAAACACCTACCTCATAGACATTCCAGAGTCGGGCAAAGAAGAAACCTGCAAATCCACCGATGATAAGAGAAGGAGCAAAGGTTCCACCACATCCTCCACTACCATTGGTAGCCGAAGTGGCAAAAACCTTGGTAAAGGTCACCAAGCCGATATAGAGAATCAACAGATTCTGATGACCTGAAAAAAGAGAACGGTTCATCACCTGCCCCCACTCTGCCTCATTCTGCCCCTTAAGAAGCACATTTACTGCCGAATATCCCTCTCCATAAAGAGAAGGAAGAAGGAAAATGAGCGAACTGAGAATGAGTCCACCAAAAACCAACTTACAATAAGGATGATTCTTCATCTTGGCAAAAAGACCTTCACACCATGACATCGTGCGCATGAAGTAAAGACTCATCAAACCGCAGAAGATACCCAAGAGGATACATGCTGGCGTACGATTCAACTCCCATGGATTGGTAAGAGTAAAATCGAAAAGCGAACTGTCACCCATAAAGATATAGGTAAAACAGGTAGCAGTGACACAACTGATAAGGATTGGCAGAAGTGAAGCCATACTAAGATCAACCATCAGTACCTCGAGGGTGAAGACAAGTCCTGCGATTGGAGCCTTGAAGACTCCTGCAATAGCAGCACTGGCTCCACAGCCCACCAGCAGAATCATGGTCTTCTTATCCATACGGAAAATCTGTCCCAGATTGGAACCGATAGCAGAACCGGTAAGCACAATAGGTGCCTCGGCTCCAACAGATCCACCGAAACCAATGGTAATACCGGACGCTACCACCGAAGACCAGCAGTTATGTCCTTTTAGTCGAGAGTTCTTGGTCGAGATGGCGTAAAGCACACGGGTAATACCATGCGAAATATTGTCCCTCACCACATACTTGATAAAAAGTGAGGTAAGGTAAATACCAATAATAGGGAAAAGCAGAAAGAGCAGATTATAACTGCTCTGCTGGAACCCGGAAGTAAGCAGCAACTGTATTTCGTGCACGATACCATGCAGGAAGAAACCTGCCACAGAAGCAAGCAAACCTATCACAAAGGCGAGGATAAGAGTCATCTGACGGTCGGAAATATGTTCCTTCTGCCAAACAACAAATCTTTCTATCCAGCCTTGTTTGTATTCTGATAACTCTTCATCCATCATTCTTTTGTTATTTTAGAATTCCGATGTAAAGTGGAATTTGATATGTTCGAAGTCTTGCTGAGCCATACTCAACACATAGCCAGAATCAGCGAGGAACACATCGCGGCCCTCAATATCCTTTGCCATATACTGATACTTACGCTTCTTGAAGTTCTCCAATTCCTTCTCATCGTCAGCCTCAATCCAACATGCCTTATGCAAATGAACAGGCTCCCAACGGCACTTGGCATTGTACTCGTTCTCCAAGCGATACTGGATAACCTCGAACTGCAACTGACCGACGGTACCCACGATGCGACGACCATTGAACTGGTTGATGAACAACTGTGCCACACCCTCGTTCATCAACTGCTCCAAACCCTTCTGGAACTGCTTGCTCTTCATTGGGTCATCGTTCTCGATGTACTTGAAGAGAAGTGGAGAGAACGATGGCAATCCACGGAAGTGAATCTTCTCGCCCTCAGTCAGAGTATCACCAATCTTGAAGATGCCGTTGTCTGGCAAACCAACGATATCGCCAGGATAGGCCTCATCGATGGTACTCTTACGCTGCGCCATAAACTGGGTAGGTGAAGAGAAACGTACTGTCTTGTCGAGACGTACATGGTAGTAAGGCTGGTTGCGCACAAACTTACCAGAACAAATCTTGCAAAATGCAATACATGAACGGTGGTTAGGGTCGATATTTGCAGTAATCTTGAAGATAAAACCAGTAAACTTAGGCTCCTCCGGTTCCACCATACGCTCCTCTGCCTTTGTTGGCTTTGGTGATGGAGCAATCTGCACGAAGCAATCCAAGAGTTCCTGCACACCGAAGTTGTTCAAGGCAGAACCAAAGAATACCGGTGCCACTTCTGCTGAACGATAGGTCTCCACATCGAATTCCGGATAAACACCATCCACCAATTCCAGTTCTTCGCGCAACTGATTTGCCTCTCGCTCACCTACTCGCTCATCAAGTTCCTTAGACTGAATATCTACCTCAACCTTCTCAGTAACACGCTGTTTATTAGGTGTAAAAAGATTGAGCTGATGCTCATAAATATTATAAACTCCCTTGAAGCGAGCACCCTGACCGATAGGCCAAGACAAAGGGCGAACAGAAATCTTCAACTCTTCCTCCAACTCATCAAGGACATCGAATGGGTCACGACCCTCACGGTCCATCTTATTGATAAAGATGATAACAGGAGTATTGCGCATACGGCACACCTCCATCAACTTACGGGTCTGTGCCTCAACACCCTTAGCCGAATCGACCACGATGATAGCAGAGTCCACCGCGGTGAGAGTACGATAAGTATCCTCACAGAAATCCTGGTGACCCGGAGTATCAAGAATGTTTACCTTATAAGGCTCGCCACTCTGACCAGCAGGCAGATAATCGAACTCCATCACAGAAGTTGATACGGAAATACCACGCTGCTTCTCGATATCCATCCAGTCAGAAGTAGCAGTCTTACGAATCTTATTATTTTTAACGGCACCAGCCACCTGAATCTGTCCACCGAAGAGCAGGAACTTCTCGGTCAATGTTGTCTTACCAGCATCAGGGTGCGAAATGATGGCAAACGTTCTTCTTCTTTCAATCTCTTTCATCAATAATATATATTATAATATGTATATCCTAAAAAAATAAATACTACTCTCTAATTACTAAAAAACACTTGTTACACCAGCAGATTACATATCGTCATCTTCAAACTTCAAGCCTTCAGTACGATCCTTGATATAATAATCACTGAGCAATCCAACGAAGATTGAGATTTCCTTGATAGCTTTCTCTGTTTCAGGGGTAATCTCCTTCTTTTGCAGTCTGAGCATCATTACTCCGTAAAGTGCATCAAGACAGGTCTCAACCTCATTAATATCCTTATCACCACGATTGCGCAACTCTACAATAAAAGGCAACACCTTGTAATACTCAGCATTGTAAATAGGGAACTTCGAACTCTGAAGGAGTCTGCCGTGCAGATCAATGACATCCTGCAATAACACTCTATTAATATCAAGATGCCCGCTCTCACGCTTACCTTCTTCATTCATCATACGAATAAGATTTCCAAACCAATCGAGTTCCTCGTCTTTCTGCTCAGGAGTGAAATCGAACCGTTCGATATAGTTTTTCTTAATCACCGGCAGCGAGCATCCGTAGGCACGGATGATATCCTCTATCTGCCACATATATAAAAGGTATTCTGCAATACTTTCTTTTCTTAATTTCTGTGCTACAAACATAACTTAAAATTCTGGTAAATGATAAAGATTAAATATCGTTCCAAAAAGAGCGATGATCGAGAAAATAATCACGATACTTCCTATCACTTTATTGATGATAAGGATTCCATTAGTATCAAACTTACCTCTGATCTTATCGACGAGCCAAGTGAGTCCAAACCACCACAACAAGGCACCAAACATAATGCTCAGATATCCCATACCCATCTCTAGCGGCATATCCGGAACCACAAAGGCAAACTGTGCAAAGGTAGCCATGAAGAGAAACACGATGAGCGGATTACTCAAGGTAACCAGGAAAGCCGTAATTCCATTATGCCATAAAGTACCCTGCTTATTGCTCGACTTGTGCATATTCTTCATCGGATTACTCTTGAAACAATAGATTCCGAACACCAGCAGCAATACACTACCGAAAATCTGCAGGTAGAACTTGTTCTGCGCATTATTCACAAAGTCCATCACGAAACTCATACCTAGACCCGTGAAGAGTGCATATACGATATCACTGCACGCAGCACCAATGCCCGTGACGAACCCAAACCAGCGTCCCTTGTTGAGCGTACGCTGAATACAAAGAATACCTACAGGCCCCATAGGGGCAGAGGCAATCACTCCGATGATAATTCCTTTGAATATAAAGTCAAGGATGTTTATCTCTATTGGAAATGCTAAACTCATTTTCGTACATTATTCTATAACAGCGGGCAAAGTTACAAAAAAAAGGGCACATTTGCAATATTTTTGCCCAAAACTTCTAAAATTATACTTTTTTATACAAGAAAAAGTTGATATTTTCAAAAGGATTCATTATCTTTGCAGCATAAATAAACAATTCTAACTAATTTAAAAAGTAACATGACTGAAAATACATTAAAACCGTACGTTATTGGTTTAGACCTTGGCGGTACTAATTCTGTGTTCGGAATCGTTGATGCTCGTGGCGAAATCAAGGCAACAACAGCTATCAAAACTGGTGGTTATGATAAGGTAGATGACTATGTAAAGGCATCTGTAGAGGCACTCCAGCCAATCATCGAGACCGTAGGCGGTATCGAAAAGATCAAGGCAATGGGTATTGGTGCTCCTAATGGAAACTTCTATACGGGTGCTATCGAGTTTGCTCCAAACTTGGCTTGGGCTCACGATGGCGTTGTACCTTTGGCTGATATGTTCAGCAAAGCTCTCGGTATTCCTGTAGCTCTTACTAACGATGCCAACGCTGCTGCACTTGGAGAAATGACCTATGGTGCTGCTCGTGGAATGAAGAACTTCATTGATATTACCCTCGGTACAGGTGTAGGTTCTGGTATTGTCATCAATGGTCAGATGCTCTATGGAAGCGATGGTTTCGCAGGTGAGTTGGGTCATGTTATCATGGTTCCAGGCGAGGCTGGTCGTGTTTGCGGCTGCGGTAGAAGAGGCTGTTTGGAGACATATTGCTCTGCTACAGGTGTAGCTCGCACCGCACGTGAGTTCCTGAAAACAAGTGATGAGCCTTCTTTGCTCCGCGAGATGGATCCAGAGAAGATTACCTCTTACGATGTCAGCGTTGCTGCCAGCAAGGGTGATGCTTTGGCCAAGCGCATCTACGACTTCACTGGCAAGATGCTGGGTGAGGCTTGCGCTAACTTCGCAGCATTCTCAGCTCCTGAGGCATTCGTATTCTTCGGCGGTCTCACCAAGGCAGGTGACCTCTTGATGAAGCCTCTGAAGGAGGCTTACGACAAGAACGTGCTCAAGATTTACAAGGGCAAGGCTAAGTTCCTCATTTCTACTCTTGATGGCAGTTCTGCAGCAGTACTTGGTGCAAGTGCTGTAGCTTGGGATTTATAATATCTGATTATATGTTCTCGTATTAGAGTTCATTATATAAAAAGTAAAAACGAGTTTGGTGTCCTTCAGAACATCAAACTCGTTTTTTTTAACAATCATCGCAACATCACACATTTCAAGGTGCAAAGAAAAAGCTTTAGCCCCAAAGGACTAAAGCTCTAACCAATTCTGAATCATCTTTTTTCCATCAGGTGTCAGCACACTTTCAGGATGAAACTGAATGCCTCGAATATCGTAATTCTTATGCTTGAGACCCATGATCTGACCATCATCACTTACAGCCGTAATATCCAGGCAATCAGGAAAACCACTTTTATCTACTACCCAGGAATGATATCTGCCAATCTCGATACGCTTAGGCAATCCTTCAAAAATAGGATCGTTACCAAACTGAGTACATGGTGTAGCTACTCCATGATAAACCTCAGAGAGATTGGTTAGTTTAGCACCAAAAGCCTCACCAATAGCCTGATGACCTAGACAAACTCCCAGCATCGGTTTTCTGCCTGCATATTTCCTGATCACATCCATCAGAAGTCCAGCCTCCGAAGGAATACCTGGTCCTGGGCTCAATATGATCTTGTCGAAACGGTCAAGCTCCGACAGCTGAAACTGATCGTTGCGGAACACCGTCACTTCAGCATCCAACTCCTTCACCAAATGTGCAAGATTATAGGTAAAGGAGTCATAGTTATCTATGATTACTATTTTCATCTTATTAATGTTTAGAGTTTAATGTTTACTTGAAGCACATGAATTCTTCACTCTTCGTTCTTCATTTTTCACTACCTAAAGCTTCTCAGCAATATGAATTGCCTTAGTCAAAGCTCCTAGTTTATTATTACACTCTTCCAACTCATACTGGTCGTTGCTCTTCGCCACAACTCCACTTCCAGCCTGGAACCAGAGTTCGCCATTACGGCTGATAAAGGTACGAATTACAATAGCCTGATTCAAATCGCCGTTCAGTCCTATGAATCCGATACATCCACCATAAGCACCACGATTGTGAGGCTCCAATTCAGAGATAATCTGCATCGCTCTCACCTTAGGCGCACCACTCAAGGTACCAGCAGGGAAGGTATCTATGAATTCCTTAATATGGTCAGCATTCTGATCCAATGTTCCGCTCACACGGCTCACCAGATGAATCACGTGACTGTAAAACTGCATATCCTTATAGAAATCCACCTTCACATTGTGGCAGTTACGGCTCAAATCATTTCGTGCCAAATCCACAAGCATGACATGTTCTGCATTCTCCTTCGGGTCATTACGGAGGAATTCTGCAGCCTTTCTATCCTGTTCCATATCACCCGTTCGTCGGGTCGTTCCTGCAATAGGATCAATGAAAGCCTTCTCTCCAACAATACGATTATGAGTTTCTGGTGAAGAACCGAAGATACGGAAGCCACCAAAATCGAAATAGAAGAGATAAGGTGATGGATTGATGCTGCGCAAGGCACGGTAGAGCTTGAAGTCATCCCCCTCATAACGCTGCACAAATCTTCGGCTCACCACAATCTGGAACACATCGCCACGCATACAATGCTGGATACACCTGCGAATATTCGCCTTGTGCTCCTCATCAGTAAGAGTAGAGGTTGTTTCGCCTACCGGATGGAAATCATAAGGCTTCACATTTGCCTTGTTCACCGCCTTCATCAATGCATCCAACTCAGCATTGCCGACAGCCCTATTTGCCGCAGAAGCCTGATCATCATCAGCGGTTCCCTCTTTGCCATACCGTTCGCTCAAAGCGATAAGTTGCATCGTATTATTGAAATGATCGAACACGATGATGTCCTTATACATAATATAATAGATATCCGGCGCATCATTCTTTGCCATCGTGGTATCCTTTACAGGGATATTCTCGAAGTAGCGTACTGCATTAAAGGTCGTGAATCCATAAAGTCCACAGAAATTCTTCCCCTCTCCCTCAACATGGAAACTCTGGATGAACTCATTGAAAGCTTTCGAAATGGCGAGCTTACAATCTTCTCCCTTTCCTTCGCCAAAAGCTGGAAGTTGCTGTTTTTCAACACTGCCATCAGGATAAGTCTTGATAACCTCTCCATGACTCACGGCAATGCTAGCCAATGGATGTACACCTATAAAGGAACGGGAATTCTCAGAACCATGGTAGTCGCTACTCTCCATCAGAGCCGACTGGGGGTAAATATCTCTCAATCGCATATAAACTCCCACAGGCGTATAGAGGTCGGCGAGAATCGTGCGAGTTACTGTCGTATAATTAAACTTAGCCATTTTTTCTTATTGATTGAACTTTAACTAATTACACCCACACGCCCTGAAAGGGCAGAAGCTCCTAGCCCAGGGTAACACCCTGGGTTGTAATGAGTGTAAGTCTGTCGCCCTGAAAGGGCAAAAGCTTTAAAATACTTTAGAAATTTCCATATTCTCCAGCCATTTCCTTATGGCTCAAATAGGTTTCTACATCCTTGTCACCACGGCCAGAAACGGTCAAAACAACCACGTCGTCCTTCTTGAACTTCATTTTCTTCAAGGCAGCCACAGCATGAGCACTTTCAATGGCAGGTATGATACCCTCCATACGAGTCAGTTCATAACCGGCATAGATAGCCTCATCATCCTTGATGGCAAGTACATGACTTCTGCCTCTTGTTGCCAAGTCTGCATGCATTGGTCCAATACCCGGATAATCTAAACCGGCACTGATGGTGAAGGCTTCCTCAATCTGTCCATCCTCTGTCTGCATCACAAGCGTACGGGCACCGTGAATGATTCCCTCTGTACCACAATGCATGGTTGCAGCCGTGTAATTGGTATCAATACCATGACCGGCAGCCTCAGCCAGATAGATCTGAACCCGCTCATCATCGATATAATGATAGATGGTGCCTGCAGCATTGCTACCGCCACCAACACAAGCGATGAGGTAATCAGGATAATCGCGACCAATCTTCTCTTCCAACTGCCATTTCACCTCCTCACTGATTACGCTCTGCATCTTTGCAACGATATCAGGATAAGGATGAGGTCCCATCGTAGAACCTACGATATAGAATGTATCCTGTGGATGACAGCACCAGTCGCGGATAGCCTCAGAGCATGCATCACTCAAAGTCATATTGCCCGTACGGACAGGATTCACCTTGGCACCCAGCATCTTCATACGCTCCACATTGGTATGCTGGCGCTCCACATCGGTAGCACCCATAAAGATTTCACACTTCATATCCATCAAGGCACAGACGGTGGCAGTTGCAACACCATGCTGTCCGGCACCGGTTTCGGCGATGATACGCGTTTTACCCATCTTCTTTGCCATCAGAATCTGACCGATGGTATTGTTAATCTTGTGCGCACCGGTATGATTCAGATCCTCACGCTTCAGATAGAGTTGACATCCATACTTTTCGCTCATTCTCTTCGCATAGTAAAGAGGTGAAGGGCGGCCAACATAATCCTTCAGGAGCGCATAATACTCTTTTTTGAACTCCTCACTCTCAATGATAGGCTTATAAGCCTCCTGAAGCTCAGTTACACACTTATATAAAATCTCAGGAACATAAGCTCCTCCGAATTTTCCAAAAAATCCTTTATCGTCAACTTGATACATCTTTCCTATAAAATTAAAAGGTTGAATTATTTTTTCAATGCTTCGAAAAGCAGGTCGAGTGCCTGGTCTGGACAGCCAACTTCATTGAGCAATGTCACAAACTTACTACCAATAATGGCACCAGCTGCGTTATCCTGTGCACTCGTAAGAGTCTGCTTGTTACTGATTCCGAAACCAATCATACGAGGATTACGGAGATTCATAGCATTGATATGATTGAAATAAGCCAACTTAGCATCGCCGAAGCTACTCTGGGCACCCGTAATGCTGGCGGAGCTGACCATATAGATAAAGCCGTCAGTATGTTCGTCGATGAATCGGATACGCTCCTCACTTGTCTCTGGGGTAATCATCATGATAACGCGGATATCATATTTGTCAGCAATAGGCTTTACCACTTTCAGATAATCATCAAATGGAAGATCAGGAATGATAGTTCCACTCACACCACTTTCTACACAACTCTGGAAGAATTTCTCAATTCCGTAGTGCATGATAGGATTCAGATAGCCCATCAGCACAAGTGGCAACTGCACTTCATTCTTGATGGCCTTCAACTGAGCGAAGAGCTTCTTTACGGTCATTCCATTCTTCAAAGCCTTAGTACCAGCACTTTGAATGACAGGTCCATCTGCCAGAGGATCACTGAACGGGATTCCTACCTCTATCATATCTATTCCCTTGCGCTCCATCGCCTTAATCACATCACCCGTTCCTTCGAGGGTTGGGCAACCTGCGCAGAAATACAAGCTCAAAAGCTTGCGGTCTTTATTGTTTGCAAACAATGCATTTATCTTATTCATAATACTCTTTTTAAATTTCTTTGTTTCTATATTTTCAAGAAATGTATTCAACTTCTCCACATCCTTTAAGCCCGGCTTCAACTCGAATTTCGAATTCAGATCGATTCCGATGCACTTTGGATGATGGAAGTTTCTGACTCTCTCTACATCCTCCGGCCCTATTCCACCACTCAAGATGAATGGAACATCGCCATCGTAATTCTCCAAAACCTGCCAATCAAACTGCTGACCACTTCCACCCACCGTTTTACACTTGGTATCGAAAAGGAAGTAATCAACAGCGCCTACGTATTCCTTATATTTCTGGATATCTCCGGCTGTGGAAACGCTGATAGCCTTGATAACTTTCAACAAACCATTCTGCTTATGAAGCAGTTCACAGAGTTCGCGGCTCTCATTTCCATGCAACTGCACGGCATTCAAATCAAACTGATGAATCTTATCAGAAATCAATCCAGCAGATTCATTGACAAAGACACCCACTCTGCAAACATTCTTATCTGCAGCCGTTCGATCCACAGATTGAGAAGCGAATCTCGGCGACTTTGGGTAGAAGATGAATCCCATCATATCCACCCCTAGCTGAGCCACCTTTTCTATATTCTCAGGCTCACGCATTCCACATACCTTTACTAACATCTGCCTATGATTTTAACTGATTGATAAATTGAGCGAGCGCCTCTCCAGGCTCAGCCTGTTTCATAAACTGCTCTCCCATCAGGAACCCCCTGAATCTACCTTCTTCTCTTAATCTAAGAACAGTCTGGGGCTGGGAGATTCCACTTTCACTCACTCTGCATACATCCTTCGGAAGCATTTCGGACAGTCGGAAACTGTTTTCCACATCCGTCACAAAGGTTCCGAGGTTGCGGTTATTGATTCCGTACATATCCGGTTCCAACTCTGCATATTCGAAATCACGTTCGCCATGCATTTCCAAAAGAACCTCCAATCCCAGCTGATGAGCCATTCTCATCAGATTTCTGCATTCTTCCTTGGAAAGACAGGCAGCAATCAGCAACACCGCCGAAGCTCCACAATATCGAGCCTGCAAGAGCTGATATTCATCTACCACGAAGTTCTTATATAATATAGGTAGAGTTACACCTACATGGCGAGCCTCCTGGATAAACTCATCATAGCCACCAAAGTAATCTATGTCTGTGAGGATACTCAGTGCCGTTGCCCCATTCTGCTGATAGCTTAGAGGAATGATGCTGGCCTTTCCCTCTTCCTTGATCCATCCTTTGCTAGGAGATTTACGCTTGAACTCTGCGATGATTCCAGTCTCCGACTTCATCAACGCTTCCTTCATGCTTCCCCCCGGAACACATCCTTCATCCTCCTGCATCTTCTGCTCAGCGAGGGTAATCATCTGGCGGGGTTGGATAAAGCGTTTACGCTGTGCTATCTCGATTCTCTTGTGAGCGATGATTTCTTCTAAAATATCCATTTTCCTTAACTATTGAGTTCCACGAATTTCTTGAATGTTGCAAGAGCCTTTCCAGAATCAATGCTTTCGCGTGCAATCTCCACGCATTCATCGATGCTCTTCTTTCCCTTCTCCATCACCTGGATGCCGAAGGCTGCATTAGCGAGCACGATATTCTTCTGCGCTGGCAGGGCACGATTTTCGAGCACTGCATCAAAAATATCCTTTGCTTCCTGCTCGGTAGCTCCTCCTCTTACCTCTTCAGGCTTGGCAATCTCGAAGCCCAGGTCCTCTGGTTTGAAGATTCTCTCGTAATTGTTGGTAGTAACCTTGAAATCACTGGTAAGTGAAATTTCATCATAACCATCAATACTGTTTACGATTCCGTAATCTATGCCGATTTTCTGGTAAACCTGATTATAGAGACGCATCTGGTCGAGGTTGGCAACACCGAGCAACTGGCATTTTGGCTGACTAGGATTAACCAAAGGCCCCAGGAGATTGAAGACGGTAGGAAACTGAAGAGCCTTGCGGATAGGACCCACAAACTTCATTGCCTTGGCGAAAAGCTGAGCGTGAAGATAAACGATTCCAGCCTCATCGAGAGAACGGTTGAGTTTATCAAGATCATCAGTAAACTGTACTCCGTGATTCTTGATAACATTGGAAGCACCACTCACCGAAGTTGCAGCGAAGTTACCATGTTTAGCCACCTTATATCCTGCACCAGCAATGACGAAACAAGAGGTAGTAGAGATATTAAAAGTATTCTTGCGATCACCACCAGTACCTACAACATCGATATATCGGTCACAATTGAGAATGGCATGAACACCAGTCTCCAAAATACCATCACGGAAACCGAGAAGTTCATCTACGGTCACACCGCGCATCTGCAAACCAGTAAGCAGGGCTGTAATCTGTTCCTCGGGAAACTCACTCTGAGTAATTCCCAGGATAATATTCTTGGTCTCGTCACGGGTCAACTCCTCGTGGTTCAACATTCTGTTCAAGATATTCTTCATTTCCATAATCCTGTTCTCCTATATATTTTTATTTTGTTAATACTCTTTCAAGTAAGAATCATTTTCCGAAACTCCCCAGATATGTAAAAAGGGCCTGTCGTAAGTTACGGCAGGCCCTTAGTATATTTGGATTTGCATCCACACGGGTACTCGACTCACGACTTTCTAGATCTTGAGTTACGCCACCACCATGCTGTAGATACAAACGAGTTCATCATATTTTTAATTTTTTATTTTGTTTCTTTTAATTATAATTTGTTACTGGCATAGTCACTACAACTAACCGATTGCAAAATTACACTTTTTCTACGAAATAGCAAAATTTTTATCTAAAAAATAATCATTTTAACAGAAAAAAGTTATTTTCTTCTTATTTTTCTCTTTCTTTTTCCCCTTACACCTTATTATATATAAGTAATCGGAGTACTATTCACAAAAAAAATATAAGCACCAGATATAATAAAACCACAAGGTCATCGTTTATGAATATATAAGCATCATGATGAGGAATCTTTCCCATAACCGATGCCAATCAGAAACAGCATAGTATTAATCAATTCATAAAAAATATGCCTATGAAGCATTTATTTACTTCCGAAGAGATGAGACCATCTGCCAAGACCATCTATTTCATCAAACAGATGGCTTACACTTATCGCGCATTCAAGAAGAATGAATCTTGCAAGGCGTATTTTATCAACTGATTGCAACATATAATCAAAGTAAAGAAATAAAGATGAAAACAATGGTTTCCCCCTCTCTCCTCTCAGCCAATTTCATTGACTTGAAGAGCGATGTAGAAATGATCAATAAGAGTGAAGCAGACTGGCTCCATATGGACATTATGGATGGTGTATTCGTGCCCAACATCTCCTTCGGTTTCCCTGTATTGGAAGCCGTGGCGAAAGTTTGCACCAAACCTCTCGACGTACACTTCATGATTGTACACCCAGAGCAATACATAGAGCAAACCGCCAAGATTGGTGCCATGATGATGAATGTGCACTACGAGGCATGCACTCACTTACACCGTACTATCCAGCAGATTCATGCTGCTGGTATGAAGGCTGGCGTAACCCTCAATCCTTCTACTCCTGTAAATGTCCTGGAAGATATCATCTGCGATGTGGATATGGTGCTGCTGATGAGCGTGAATCCAGGATTCGGCGGACAGAAGTTTATAGAAAACACCATCAAGAAGGTACATCGCCTACGCAAGCTCATCAAGGAGAGCGGCAGCCATGCACTTATCGAGATAGATGGTGGTGTACAGGGTGAAACTGCCCCACGACTTGTACAGGCTGGAGCCGATGTACTGGTGAGTGGCAGCTACGTCTTCAAGAGTTCAGATCCTTGTGCAACTATTCACAATCTGAAAGAATTGAAAAAGAAAGAGGACTAAAGAATTTCGACCTGTACGGTTGAAATTACCCAATACGCCCTGAACCAACGATATAGAAGTAGCAAGAAGATTAAACTTCCCGCTGATAAAACAGCGGAAAGTTTAGTCAAGCTGCAAGCTGATGTGATAGTCCTTCGCCATACGACGTAGGTTATGAAGCGCATAACGCATACGTCCCAGACTCGTATTGATACTCACATTCGTCAATTCAGCAATCTCCTTGAAAGTCAACTGCTGATAGAATCTCATATATATGAGTTCCCGCTGGTTAGGAGGCAGAAAATCCACCAACCGTCTCACATCGCTCAACACCTGGTTGCGCACGATTTCCTTCTCCACAAAACTATCCGTCACAGCATCACCCTTCAGACGAGAAAGATCATTATCGTTATGCTGGTCGGTAAAAAGCAGATTTTTGGCATCACGATAGCCATCGACAATTACATTGTGAGCTATACGCATAAGCCATGAGACAAACTTACCATTAGGCGAATATTGCCCATCTTGAAGTTTGACAATCGCCTTCACGAAAGTTTCCTGAAATATATCGTTCGCCAGCTCTTCATCATGTACGACAAAGAGGATGTAAGAAAACAGCTTTACCTCACAGCGGGACAGCAATAGGTCAAAAGCCTTATTGTCGCCCTCGACGTAAGCCAAGGCCAATTCTTCATCTGTCATTTGATTGAGTTTTCTCATTTCTTAATCCTTATTTTATCATTAAGTAAATGTCTAAATCGATAGGCGAATCTTTATTTGAAGTATTAATAATGTTAAATTTCACCGCAAAGATACACTTTTTTGTTAGAACAGCCAAATTTTTAACTAAAAAACTATCGAAAATATATCTTTTTTATGTATCATTACAACCAAATACAACAAACAAAATTTTTATTCATTAATCTCTGAAACAAGCAATGAACCGATTACTCTGCAAGAACATCACGGTATTATGCGCAAGCAGCTACTCTCAAAAACACTCTTCACTCTTCACGAAAGCGCTACAAGTTTCTCATAGACAAGCATTTGAATAGGTGAAGAGTTGTAACCCACTCTTCACCTCTCATCCCCCCAGTGTTTATCGGGGTTTCAGGCAAAATGGTGAAGAGTGAAACCGAGAGTGGGATTTCTACAAGCAAAACTCTCCATATGCAGCAGAAAGCCATAGAGCGAATCACTAGGATAGTCCTGTAGAAATCTTTCTCCCGACGTATCGTTTTTTGCCTGGTAATGGCACAATATTGCCCTTTACCGGGGCAATATTGTGCCATTACCAGGCAAAAAGAGAAACAAGGCACTTTCTAACCTGTAATAATAATCAGTGAGCCTGCCTCAGAAATAGGAAAAGGCAAAGCTTCTCATAATACGGATGGTGTTGCCATCTGGGGACCATACGTCAACATCTACAACTGCAATATCAGTAATGGAGAGATAACGTGGTTTGCGAATAGGTGATCCTTTCACGATGCGTGAAGGCAAGTGGATTGGTGCAAAACTCGGTTTCTTCAACACCCGCACCGCCAAGAAGAACGATGCAGCCTTCTTCGATATCGACTGGATTCATTTTGAAAATTAATGCTAACAGAGAAATACGTTATCCAAAGTATTTCTAAACAAAAAGTCCCCCTCACAGCTCAACACGAGCCGCAAGGGGGACTAAAAGTTATGAGTAATCTAAATTCTAAGCTTACTTCTCTTCTGCAGCCTCAGCAGGCTTTTCAGCTGCCTTCTTGGCTGTAGTTCTCTTGGCTGGTGCCTTCTTGGCAGCAGTCTTCTTGGCAGCTGGCTTCTCAGGCTTCTCTGCACGAAGCTTTGCTACCTCCTTCTCAATCTTCTCTATCTTAGCCTGGAGACGGGTAATCTCCTTGTCCTTCATCTCGATTTCCTCATCCTGGTTGGTGATGGTGGTAAGAAGACCCTCCAACTGATCATTATCTACATCAGTAGGATAGAGATCATTTACTCGGTTGATGAAGTCACCAAGAATGTTCATATAGTTGGTGAATGCATCGAACGGACTGGCATAAATACCTCTATCAAGACCTACGTTGCTAGGCTTGGTGGTCATGAAGCGGAAGTTATTGCTTGCCTGAAGATAATCCCAGTCCTGATTGATACGTGGATCGTTGGCGATACGTACACGGTCAGCTACGCTATAAAGCTTGTTGAAAGCCTCGCGCTGCATTGGGTTACCGAGCCAGGAACTTACATCACGCTCCTCATCTACCCAACTCAATGTATCAGGTACATTAATCTCTCCTACAGACTTGATCTTCTTGCAAATCTCTGTAGGAGTAGAGAAAGTAATGCCACGCTGCTTAGCGCACTCTGGCAAAGCCTTCACAAACTCAAGGATGTTGCTCGACAATGGCTGAGCAATACCAAGAGCCGACAACTCCATGAAGATATTGATAACCTGCTCCTCCTCTGGGAATGAAGCAATGTCGTTCATATAGTTATCTGCGAAGAGTGGATAACCCTCCCAGTCGCTGTTGGCGAAGCGCAAAGAGATATCATCGCTCAAACGTACATCACGAAGCAAGAGCTTGAGCTTTGGATTCATCGCACAGTGATATACATAGTGTGGTGACTTCCAACCCAACACGTGCTTTGCACCTTCGGTAAGCATACCCACGAAGTCCATATCAGCTACAGTAGCACCAATCTCATCGCTGTAGATGAGAGAAGAGTTGCGGAGAACGGTAGGCTTCTTGCCAAAGTACTCTTCAATCTTTGTGCACTGGCGCTTCACCTCTGACTTGAAGGTCTCCTCGTTGACGAGAGAAGAAAGGCCATGAGAATAAGGCTCAGCGAGGAACTCTACGCAACCGGTCTGGTTCAATTCCTGCAACTTCTCCAAAACCTGAGGAGCGTGAAGCTCCAACTGCTCCATACCGACACCAGAGAGCGAGAAGGCAACCTTGAAATACTGACCGCTCTTCTCTATCATCTCCTGGATAGCATTGAGTGCAGGCATATAAGAGCGCTCTGCGATGTCGTTGATGCTACGCTCATTCTCATAATCATCATAGTAATAATGATCAGTACCGATATCGAAGAAGCGGTAGCGTTTCAGATGGGTAATCTGATGTATCTCGAAATATAAACAAATTGTTTTCATACTTTGAACTTTAAATTTTGAACTTTGAACTTTATGATTAGCCCTTTAACATTAAACATTTAACATTACTTCCATCCCAAAGTCTTGAGATAGAGATCTTTGATGCGGGCTCCCACTTTCTCCCAGGTAATCAGATCTACTTCCTTTCTGCCTTCCTCTGAGAGATAATCGAAGAGACTCTCGTTGTGGCAGATGCTGTAGATAGCATCGGCAAGGGCATGGATATCCCAGTAATCTACCTTGATACAGTTGGTGAGGATTTCACCGCAACCACTCTGCTTGGAGATGATAGTAGGTGTACCACACTGCATAGCCTCAAGAGGAGAGATACCGAATGGCTCACTCACGGATGGCATTACATATACATCACTATCCTTCAGGCACTCATATACCTGCTTGCCTCGCATAAAACCAGGGAAGTGGAAACGGTCGGCAATACCTCTTTCGGCTGCCAGATAAATCATCTGATCCATCATATCGCCCGAACCTGCCATGCAGAAACGCACATTGCGGGTACGATGCAATACCATGTTGGCTGCCTCTACGAAATACTCAGGACCCTTCTGCATGGTGAGACGACCCAGGAAGGTTACCACCTTCTCCTTGTCCTTATGGTCTGGGCGTGGGATGTCCTGCCACTCCTGCTTCAGTGGATACACCGCATTGTGCATGGCAAAGCACTTGCGTGGATCCTGATGATACTGGTTGATCACGGTCTGACGGGTCAACTCAGATACACACATGATGCAGTCGGCATTATCCATACCGTCCTTCTCGATAGCATATACGGTAGGGTTCACCTTACCACGGCTACGGTCGAAGTCGGTAGCATGTACATGGATGCACAATGGCTTGCCACTCACTCGCTTGGCATGGATACCAGCAGGGAATGTCAACCAGTCGTGGGCGTGGATAATATCAAATTCTTCGCTACGGGCTACAACGCCAGCGATGATGCTGTAGTTGTTGATCTCGTCGTGGAGATTAGATGGATAACCGCCGGCAAAATCCATACAGCCGAGGTCATTCACGTTCATATAGTTAAAGTCGGCATAGATGTGGTCACGGTAGCGGAAATAGTCATCAGGATTCATGATGTTGCCAACACGCTGCTGCACATAGTCATGATTGACCTCGCGCCAGGCGATAGGCACACTGTTCATAGCCACAAATTTACATGCACTGCGGTCCTCATCACCGAAAGGATGAGGCAGACACAATGTAATATCGACATCTCCCTGGGCATGCAAGCCCTGGGTGATACCAAAGTTGGCAGTAGCCAAGCCACCAAATACGTGAGGAGGATACTCCCATCCAAACATTAATACTTTCATATAGCGTCCTCCTTATATTAATATTGATACTTTTCTAGTAATTCGAGCGCACGGAGAATCTCTGCCACGTTCATGGCGAAAGATATGGCGCCTCGGCCTGCAAATGGTGGGTTGCCATCGAAGAGCTCACTGATAGTGCCAAGGCAGTGATAAGACATTTCGTCGTCGTAACCTACCATCTGGCGCTCTACGAAACTCAAGCGGGTACGCTTGTAGAGTTTCAAGCTTGCCTCCATATAGAAACCACCCAGCCATGGCCATGCTGTTCCCTGATGGTAAGCGTAGTCGCGCTGTGTCTGAGGACCTACATAGATAGGGTTGTAACCGCCACTCTTAGGTGAGAGTGAGCGCAATCCCTTAGGTGTAAGGAGTTCGCGGGTACAGATTTCGAGTACCTTCTTCTTCTGGTCTTGTGACAATGGAGAATAATCGAATGCCACTGGGAAGATCATATTTGGTCGAACACTCCAATCCATCATATTGCCATCTACATAGTCGTAGAGATAGCCATATTCATTGAGGAATGTATCAACGAACGACTTCTTGGTAACCTCAGCCTGAGCCAGCAATTTCTGCTGTGCATCCTCTTCGCCAGCAGTTCCTGCCAAAGCTGCACAGAAGCACAAAGCGTTATACCACAGAGCATTGAACTCTACGATATATCCGGTACGAGGCACTACAGGTCGGCCATTAGCCGTAGAGTTCATCCAGGTCACGGCCTTGTCCTTACCATTGGTATAGAGCAAGCCGTTCTCCATCAAATCCAGGTTAGGGTGCTTGTTGTCTCTTATGAAATTGATGACATCCTTGATAAACTGGCCATACTTCTTGTAGCACTCCTCCTTAGAGGTCTCCTTGGCATACTGCTGAAGAGCCCAGATAGCCCAAAGAGGAACGTCAGGCATCTCGATTTCAGTAATATGAGTGGTAAGAGGCTTACCCTCCATAAACTCATAGTATCCGCGCATGGCTGTCTGCATCACCAGCTCGAAGTAATCATTCTCCTCGATAGAGAGAGTAAGACCTGGGAGCGAAATGAATGTATCACGGGCACGGCACTTGAACCATGGATAACCAGCCTGTATGTAGCGGTCGTCGTTCTTTTCACGGCGATGGAACTGATGTGCAGCATTCACCAGGCAATGGAAGAAATTATCGCGAGGTGCACGTTCATCCACCTCTTTATCAAAGAGTTTCTTCAAGCCGGAAGTCTTGATTTCAGATGTAGCTGCGGCAAAGACGATAGACTCGCCTTTCTTGATATCCATCTCGAAATATCCTGGCACATAGAGGTCTTCATTAGAAGCATAACCTCTCTCCTGCTCCTTAGGGTATTCCACACCACGATACCAATCTGGGCAGAATTTAAACTCGTTCTTCTTTGAAAACTGCATGTAGAGGTCTGGATAACCAGCATACATACATGTCTTAATTCCGTTGTCAACACCAGAGTAGTCACGAGATGCAGTCGCATTCTCATGGGTAAACTGACGCACGCTGCGGAACGCCAAGAAAGGACGGAAACGAAGTGTAGTGGCAGAATGACCGTCAACCAGCGTATAGCGGATCAGAATTCGATCTTCATAATGCTGGAAAACTACCTCTTTCTTGAGGATCACACCACCCACACGGTAAAGTGTAGTAGGCACCTTATCGCAATCAAACTCACGAATGTACTTGTGGCCCAACGGACTGAAGTTGTTGCCCTGGTACTTATGCAGACCAAGATTGAATTCAGCACCATGCTGAATCACCGTAACATCCAGAGAACTCAGGAGAACATGGTTGTCGTCGTCCAGCTCAGGAACCGGTACAACCAGAAGTCCGTGGTACTTACGGATATTACAGTCCACTATCGTTGAGCACGAATATGCGCCCGAACGATTAGTCCTTAACAACTCTTTCGGCAATGACTCTTGTAAGTTGGTCATTAGGGCCTTTTCGAATTTTAGATAACTCATAGATCTATATTAAGGTTTTAATATTTGTTGACTATATTTATTGCTTTCAAAGGTACGGCTTTTTTGCGGGAAGACAAAGGAAAAAGTGACACATTTTTAGAAAATCTTACTTTTGTATGTTTTAAAACATATTTTTAGCGTTTTTTATTGAGTTATATCAAAAAAAAAGTGTAATTTTGCAGCCGATTTAACGAACTAGTGCATAAATAGAAGAACGATAATGGTTGAAAAGAAGAAAGATGCGAATAAAGCTAAGGTAGCTCGAGAGATTTCGAAAATATGGGGCGGACTCGAGAGCGACCAGATTGCAACATTGAAAGAACATGTTGAAATCACCAAATACAAGAAAGGAGAGATGATTTACCAGTGCGATGAAACTCCCACTGATGCAATGTGTCTTCTCACAGGCAAAGTGAAGATATTCAAGGATGGCATCAACGGAAAGAGCCAGATTATCCGCGTAATCAAACCGAACGAATTCTTCGGATTCCGTGCTTATTTTGCAAACGAAATCTACAAGACTGCAGCCCAGGCTCTGGATACTTGCACCGTAGTACATTTTCCACTACCCGTACTGATGAAGCTGCTGCAGAAAAGCTACAAGATCGGATACTACTTTATCAAGTACCTGAGCGTGGAAATTGGAAAATCAGACGACCGCACAGTCAACCTCACCCAAAAGCACATCCGTGCCCGCCTCGCCGAAGCACTCCTGTTTCTGCATGATTCATACGGACTGGCTAAAGACGGAGTCACACTGGACTGCAGCCTGAGTCGTGAAGACCTCGCTAACATTTCCAATATGACAACGAGCAACTGCATCCGCACGCTCTCGGCCTTTGTATCAGAAGGTCTGATAGAAACGAATGTCAGAAAGATCAAAATCCTCAACGAAGAGGAAATCAAGAAAATTGCAAAAGGATAAAAGCCACTGCATAAACGCCAATGAGGGCGAGTTCTACGATTAGAACTCACCCTCATTGGCGTTTATGCAGGAATCAGAAAGTTGATGACTTCCTGAATTACTGTTATTTTATAAGGACCCACTGGCGTATTCATCAACCTGCCATCGATACCTATCAAGGCATGAGAAGCCTCCTCTACCTCCACCTCGCGGGTACGGTAAGGATGCACACTCTTATGATTCAGGAACTTTCCCTTCACAAAAAGATAAATACCCTCGAAAAGCTGGGTCATCTGTGGATGATACACCACCGATACATCCAGCAATCCATTATACGGCACGGCATTTGGCGTCTGACCATAACCAGCCGCATTGCCTACACACATCGTCATCACTCTGCGTCTGATGACATCAGAGTTGATCTTGATATGCATCTTGTAGTCGAGACGCTGGAAGATCATCAGAATAAACGAGAAGATGAACGACAGCGTTCTGGAACCGAAGACATGATGGGTCTGGCGACGCAGATTCATAATCGCAGCAATGAGTCCGATGTTCACACAGTTGAGGAAATAGCGCAAGCACTTCTCCCCTTTCTTGTTGGTGTATCGGATACATCCCAGGTCTATCTTTCTCACCCTGCGTTTCTTAAGCCAGGCCACCGTCTGCTCTACGTTACTGTCATCGAATCCCCAGAAGCGGGCAAAATCATTCATCAGGCCATTAGGAATCACTCCCAACGCCACTTCATTGCGCTCGGAAGCATCCATCTGCATCAGGCAATTGACGGCATCATTGAGCGCAGAATCTCCGCCAACAATCACTATCGTCTTATAGCCATTATTGACAAACATCTTCACCAGTCGCTCAACGCTCTTCTGGTTTTCGCTCTGCACGAAGTCGTAATCCACGCCCTGCTGCCTGAGCACCTTTTCTATCTTTTCCCAGCGCTTGGCACTGCGCCAACCGCCACGGGGACAATACAGGAGTCCCCACTTATTTTCATTCACTGCCATGATTCTTACTTAGAACTTTTAACTATCTCCAGCACCTGCTCCACTTTCTGTTCCATCGGCTGCAGGGCATCTATCCAATTGATGGTAAACCCTCTTCGCTCCATACCGCGGAACCAGGTCATCTGGCGCTTGGCAAACTGATGGATGGCTATCTCCAGACCTCTGAACATTTCATCATAGGTGGTTTTACCAATCACATATTCGGTGATAAACTTATATTCCAAACCATAATAGATGAGGTTTTCTGCTGGAATTCCCCTGTCGAGCAAACCTTTGATTTCATCTACCATTCCTTCCTGGAGTCTCTGCTTCAGCCTTCGGGTAATCTTTTCTCTACGGGCATCACGATCGATACTGACACCTATAATAAGCGAATCTACCGAAGGCAATTCCCGTTCCGGCATAGGATGCTCCAGATTATAGGTTTCTATTTCGATAGCTCGGATAGCCCTCTGTGCAGTATCCACATCTGTGCGATTGTGCATATTGGAACCCGTTTTAGCCTTCAACTCTTTCAGCATCACCGTTAGCTCATCCAGGCTCTTATCAGCCAGCCGGTCTCTCAACTCCTGATTCTGTGGTACAGGCGAAAGATGATATCCCTTGAGCACAGACTCAATATACAGTCCTGTTCCGCCGCACAAGATAGGCAGTACGCCCCGTTTCCGGATATCGAGATAGGCATCATAGAAATCTTGCTGATATTCAAAGAGGTTATACTTGGTTCCCGGTTCGCAGATATCTATCAAGTGATAAGGTATCAACTTGCCGTCCACGGTATAATCTTCCAGGTCTTTTCCCGTACCGATGTCCATGCCACGATACACCTGGCGACTATCGGCGCTGATAATCTCCGCCCCCTGGGTAGTTCCACCCCACGACGCAGCATCCAAGCTGTTGACCTTGGAAGCAAGCGCTGCGGCAAGGCTCGTCTTTCCGCTCGCAGTAGGACCTAATATGGTAATCATCGTCTGTTTCATGCCGCAAAGATAAAGGAAATAATTGATAATACAAAATAAAACGAAAAGAAATTCTCACATCAAGACGATCTGAGCAATCATTTGTGAGTTTTTGAACAAAAAAGGAAGTATATAGACAGAAAAGAGAAGTATGTATATAGAAAAAGCCGCCCAGCATCAGAAATGCTGGGCGGCTATATTACTTAATCGTTAAGAGGCAACGAATTAACCGTTGTGCTTCTTCATGATCTTGATCAACTCAACAACCTTGTGTGAGTAACCAATCTCGTTGTCATACCAAGAAACAACCTTAACGAAGTTGTCTGTCAAGTAAACACCTGCGTTAGCGTCGAAGATAGATGTCAAAGCGCAACCCAAGAAGTCAGAAGAAACAACAGCATCCTCTGTGTAACCGAGTACACCCTTCAACTCACCCTCAGAAGCAGCCTTCATTGCAGCGCAGATAGCCTCCTTAGAAGCAGCCTTCTTCAAGTTAACTGTCAAGTCAACAACAGATACGTCCAAAGTAGGAACACGCATAGAGATACCTGTCAACTTACCGTTCAACTCAGGGATAACCTTACCTACAGCCTTAGCAGCACCTGTAGAAGAAGGGATGATGTTGCCAGCAGCTGCACGGCCACCACGCCAGTCCTTCATAGATGGACCGTCAACAGTCTTCTGTGTAGCAGTTGTAGAGTGAACAGTTGTCATCAAACCTGTCTCGATACCGAAGTTATCGTTCAATACCTTAGCGATAGGAGCCAAGCAGTTTGTTGTACAAGAAGCGTTAGAAACGATCTTCTGACCATTGTACTTGTCAGTGTTAACACCGCAAACGAACATATCAGCCTGGTTACCGTTAGCGTCAGCCTTAGAAGGAGCAGAAAGTACTACATACTTAGCACCAGCCTTCAAGTGCTTCTCAGCCTTGTCGTAAGCGAGGAAGAGACCTGTAGACTCAACTACGTACTCTGCACCAACCTCATCCCACTTCAGGTTCTCAGGATCACGCTCAGCAGTAACACGGATGTGGTTACCGTTTACGATCAACTCGTTCTTCTCAACGTCAGCCTCGATAGTACCGTCGAACTGACCGTGCATTGTATCATACTTCAACATGTAAGCCATGTAATCAACTGGGCACAAGTCATTGATAGCTACTACCTGTACTTCCTTTGCGTTCTCAGCCTCAACTGTAGAACGGAATACGAAACGACCGATACGGCCAAATCCGTTAATACCAATCTTAATCATTGTTCTAATATTTAAATTAAAAGTTTAAAAATTATATCTTTTAAGCTATCAAGCGAATCCGAAGGAGCTGATAACACCTTTTTTCATCCCTATCAAGCATTTTTTCTTCTTTTCGAGCGCAAAGTTACAAAAAATTTTCTAACTTTGCACACGAATAGAGTATTAAATAAGTTAAAAAAGGGCGATAGAACTAGAATATTACCTATTTTTAGCACTTTAAGATGCCATACTGACAACTCCATATAGCAAAATGCAATTATTAAAAGGAAGTAGAATATGACACCAGAAGATAAAGTGAAAGTTGCGTCTGAAACTTACACCTTATTATATTAAGGGGAAAAAGCTTCATCGTACACTGAAAAGCAAAAAAGGTATCATTCCAAGGGAAGTATTAATCATTATAAACATTAAAGACTATGGGTAAATTTTTGAATGAATTCAAGCAATTCGCCATGCGTGGTAATGTACTCGACATGGCAGTCGGTGTAATCATCGGTGGTGCTTTCGGCAAGATTGTAAGTTCTGTAGTAGACGACATCATCATGCCTCCTATCGGATGGCTCATTGGTGGCGTCAACTTCTCCGACCTCAAAGTCACTCTTCCATCAGTAGAGGTGATCGGTGGCGAGAAGCTTCAGGCGGCAACCATCAACTATGGCAATTTTCTCCAGACCACTCTCGACTTTCTCATCGTTGCCTTCTGTGTATTCCTGCTCATCAAGGTAGTGAACAAGGTTACCGCCAAGAAGGAAGAGAAGCCTGCTGAAGCTCCTAAGGCTCCAGAGCCTACCCAGGAAGAGAAGCTCCTGGCAGAGATCCGTGATTTGCTGAAAGAGCAGAAGGGATAACCACTGTTTTTTTCATGGCAGAATAAAAAAAAGAAGACAGGAATGAGAGGATATGAATACCACTATCAAGGCTTGAGAAGTATTCCATCCCAACCATTCCTGCCCCTCCTTAAAGAAAAATACTTTATATAAATAAGGTATAAAAGAAAAAGTGCCACAATAACTCCCCTACTTTTGAAAACACACACACATTTTTTCACGTTTATTAGAAAATACTTTCATTTTTCCTTGCTGATTACATATTTTTTTTGTATCTTTGCCCCGAAATAAGATCTAAGTAGATACACTAAATCTTAATTAAACATCAACTCTTAACATAAACAATATGAGTAAGAACATGAAACCTAAAGACCAAATGAAGACAGCGTTGCTGATTTGTGCGCTGACTTCCATGTCTCCTGCGTTTGCAAATGGTACTATGGTAAAAGCTGACAACTTGAACCACCCTACCAACAGCATCCAACAGCAGAAGAAAGTAGCAACAGGACGTGTTGTCGACAATCAAGGCGAACCTCTTATCGGTGTTACCGTGATGGAAGTTGGCACGTCCAATGGAACAGTAACCGACCTAGACGGAAATTTCTCCCTCAGTCTGAAAAATCCTAATGGCAAGATTACAATTTCCTACATCGGCTTCAATCCACAGACACTTACAGCTGCAAGCAACATGCAGATTACCATGAAGTCTGAAGACAAGGAGCTCAATGAAGTTGTAGTTGTAGGTTACGGTACACAGAAGAAGGTGAACCTCACCGGTTCTGTATCATCAGTGGATAGCAAGGCTTTGGAAAGCCGTCCTATCCAGAACTTGCAGAGTGGACTCCAGGGTATGATGCCTGGTGTTACCATCAGCGGTACCAATGGTGCTCCGGGTATGGACTCTGGTAGCATCAACGTACGTGGTGTGGGAACCCTCAACTCTTCCTCTCCTTATATTTTGATTGATGGCGTAGAGTCTGGTACCATGAGTAGCCTCGACCCTAACGATATCGAGAGCATCTCTGTATTGAAGGATGCTGCTTCTGCTGCCATCTATGGTTCCAAGGCTGCCAACGGCGTTATCCTCATCACCACCAAGCGTGGTAAGAGCGGCAAGCCTCAAGTTTCTTATAATGGTTATGTGAGTGTGCAGAATCCAACCAGCCTGGTTGACCGTCTGGATTCATACGAGTATGCCCACATGCTGAATGATGCGCTCGAAAGCGAGGGCAAGGCTAAGAAATTTACCTCAGAAGAGGAAATCAATGCACTTCCTAATACCGACTGGTACGACCTGGCTTACAAGACAGGTTCCTTGCAGCACCACAACGTAAGCGTGAACGGTGCTACTGAGAGCGTAAACTATCTTGCATCTGTAGGTTATCTGAAGCAGTCGGGTATCTTGCCTCACGCTGGCCGTGAGCAGGTTAACGGCCGTACCAACCTGGAGATGAAGATCAACAGCCGCCTCACTGCCCGCTTGAATCTCGCTTACATCAAGAACGATTATACCGACCCTTCTTCTGCATACGCAGGTGGTGGTTCTGATCAGATCATCCGTCAGCTCAACTTGATTGCACCATGGATTACCGCTCGTTATGACGATGGTACATGGGGAACTATCTCTGATGGTA
This sequence comes from Segatella sinensis, assembly GCF_040095255.1. Taxonomy (NCBI): domain Bacteria; kingdom Pseudomonadati; phylum Bacteroidota; class Bacteroidia; order Bacteroidales; family Prevotellaceae; genus Segatella; species Segatella sinensis. The sequence continues at coordinate 109,252 of NZ_JBBNGE010000003.1, forward strand.
GCCCTATTGCATGGCTCGACAACGATCTGAAGGTATATCGTCGTAATACCAACTTCACAGGTCTCTTCGGTGTTGATTACAAAATCATCGATGGACTGGTTGCAAAGTTGAGTGCATCTTATGTAAACAACAACCAGAACTACGACTACTTCCAGAAGTACTTTGTTTACAATGAGAACAAGAAGACCGATCCAAATTTCCACGATGAACGAGTATATAAGTGGGAGCGCAAGACCTTCGAGGCATTGCTGAACTACAACAAGACCTTCGGACAGCATACCATAGGTGCTTTGGCAGGATGGCATGCAGAGGCATACGATTATAAGTACTGGTACACTTATCGCAAGAACTTCCCTAACAACAGTGTTACCGATATCAATGCCGGTGATGTATCTACCCAGCAGGCACAGGGATATACCCGTGAGCTGAATATGCTTTCATGGTTTGGTCGCGTAAACTACGACTTCGCAGGCCGTTACCTCTTCGAGGCTAACCTCCGTGCCGATGCATCCAGCCGTTTCGCAGATGGTCATCGTTGGGGTTACTTCCCATCATTCTCTGCAGGATGGCGTGTAAGCGAGGAAGCTTTCATGGAGGGAACCAAGTCTTGGCTCTCAAACCTGAAGATTCGCGGATCTTGGGGTCAGTTGGGTAACCAGGAGGCTTTGAGCGATTACTATCCAGCTATCAATACATACAATATCAATGCCAAGTATGCATTCGATGGCAAGGTAACATCTGGATACTACCAGAGTTCATACAAGATCAACACCATCACATGGGAGAAGGCGACCACATGGGGCGTAGGTGTTGACCTGGGATTCCTCGATAACAAGATTACTGCATCTGTTGATTACTACAACCGTCTTACAGATGGTATCCTGATCTCTGTAGATGCTCCTTACGAGTTTGCTTTGGGTAGCTATCTTGACAATGTGGGCCAGATGCGCAACCAGGGTGTCGAGATGAGCCTCAACTACAACGATAAGTTTGGTGAGGTGACAGTAGGCGCAGGCTTGAATGTTGCATACAACAAGAACAAGATTGAGAGCATGCCTGGTAAGGGATACGTAGGTACTGGCTACAACCAGCGCAACGCTACGGGTCAGGAGTTCAACAGCTACTATGTATATAAGGCTGACGGATTCTTCCAGAGTGATAAGGAAGCACAGGACTATATGGACTACTACTGGCCAGCAGACGGTTCAAAGGGTTCTTGTCCTTTCGGCGGTGGCAGCTTCAAGGCTGGAGACTTGAAATATGCGGATATCAACGGTGATGGCAAGATTGATGCCGAGAACGACCGCTTCTATGCAGGCAGTTCTGTTCCTCGCTGGACCTTCGGTTTGAACCTGAACGCAGCTTGGAAGGGTTTCGACCTCTCTCTGTTCTTCAATGGACAGTTTAAGGCTTACCGCTACTTCGATGCTTACGAGGTAGAAGGTGCTTTTGTGGGCGACAGCTCTCACCCAGCAACCATCTGGAGAGACTCCTGGACTTACAACAAGTCAAATCCTAAGATGCCAAGATTGTTCACCAATACAAACTCTCCTAGCTCTTCTCGTCAGGTGATTTCTACATTCTGGCTCAAGAATGTATCTTATTGCCGCTTGAAGAACTTGCAGCTGGGTTACTCACTTCCTAAGTCGGCACTCGAATTCCTGCATGTCAACAAGGTACGTGTTTACTACTCTTGCGAGAATTTGTTCACAATCGACGACCTCGACATCAACGTGGATCCAGAGGCTACGAGCCAGCGACTCAGCTCTTATCCATTGCTCCGCACTCACTCATTCGGTTTGAGCGTAACATTCTAATAACTTAAAAAGGATATTATCATGAGAAATCTTAAGAAATATATATTCATCGGCATGACCGCCCTCTTGGCAACCTCATGCTCCGATTTCCTCGATACAGCCCCAAAGGATGCTCTTTCACCTGTCAGCACCTGGCAGACGCAGGAAGACGCAGACAAGTTCCTCGTTGGCTGTTACAACAACTGGCAAGACCAGTACAACTCCGGTTGGGGTTGGGACGGTTTCCTCCTGTATTGGGATGGTACAAGTGACTTCGGTTACGACCAGTTCCCTTGGGAGGGTTATACAGCCATAGGTAATGGTACCTTGACCGCATCCAGCGGTAGAGACTGGTACGACTTCTCACGCATCCGTCGCGTCAACGAGCTGTTGGCTAACATAGACAAGTGTACTATGCCAGAAACTGCCAAGAAAGACATTATGGCTCAGGCTCGTTGGATTCGCGCTTACCGCTATTTCCTGATGAATTGGAACTATGGTGGTGTACCTATCATCGAAAGCTATGCTACTGCAGAGGAAGCTATGGTTCCACGTAAAAGCGAGCAGGAGGTGAAGGAGTATATCGAGAAGGAACTCGACGAGTTGGTAAACGATATCAATGTAACTCCTGCAGCCCGTGGTCGCATCGCCAAGGGTGCAGCTCTGGCTCTCCGCATGCGAGAGGCTCTCTATTATGGAGACTATGCTACAGCTAAAGATCGTGCAGAGAAGATCATTGCATTGAACCAGTATGAGTTGGACAACAACTATGCTAACCTGTTCAATGTAGCAGGTCAGGATTCCAAGGAAATCATCCTTGCCGTTCAGGCTGTAGAAAACGACTACGAGAACAATGTGATTGGCCGTATGTACAACAACGCCGATGGTGGTTGGTCTTCTATCGTCCCTAGCTACGGCTTGATCGACACCTATGAAATGGCAAACGGCTTGACCAAGGACGAACCGGGTTCTGGCTATGATCCTACTCATCCATTTAACAACCGTGACCCACGTATGGCAATGACTGTCATCTATCCTGGTTGTGACTACATCAATGGTAATGGTAAAGAGGCTATCTACAATTCGCTTGACAAGACTATAAATGGAGCTTCTAATGCCAACTTTTACACCGCAGCCGACAACAGTTCAAAGACTGGTTTGACATGGGGTAAGTACTTGGCACCTATGAACCAGTATCCTGACATCTGGAACACCACTTGCCAGCCTATCGTCTTCCGCTATGCAGAAGTATTGCTTACTTACTGCGAGGCAGAGAATGAATTGAACGGTCCTTCTGCTCAGGTTTACACCTACCTGAATATGGTTCGTAACCGTGTAGGTATGCCTGATGTAGATGAAGCTAAGTACAATACCAAGGAGAAGCTTCGCGAGTTGATTCGTCGCGAACGTGGTGTTGAGTTCGCAGGTGAGGGTATCCGCCGTGCTGATATCTTACGCTGGAAGGATGCCAGTGGCAAGATGTTGGCTGAGACTTTGCTGAACTGCACATTGGAGCGTCAGGTTGGTACTGTGAGCATGGATAAGTCTGTGGCTCCTGGTATGCGTGCCACTATCAATGTAAATGCTTCTGCAGCTGACAAGAAGATTGAGGATCGTGTATTCAAGACCACCAACCGTTATCTCCCTATCCCACAGGGTGCACTTGATGCTAACTTGCAGTTGAAGCAGAACGACGGTTATTAAAAACAAAAAGTACTGAGTACATCATTCAGAAAGTACTCAGTACTCATCAATAAAAAAAGACCACCATTTGAGTTTGATATTCAACTCAGATGGTGGTCTTTTTTTATTGATATCTTTACTCCCACTCAATTATACTCTATAGCTGATATTTAGAGGTTAGCTATTATATAGGTTATTTATCGGAGACCATTTCTGCAAGGTTCCCTCTAGGCTCAGCAAGTCTGTTCACTGCAGTCAGCAGACCTTACGAGCCTAGTGGCAACACCCTTCAGTTGTACAACTATACACCTTTTAGTTGTACGACTATACACCCTTTAGTTGTACGACTATACACCCTTTAGTTGTACGACTATACACCTTGTAGTTGTACGACTATATACCTTTTTGTACAACAAATGAAGTCGCTACCTCTTTAATAATAGAAGTCTAGTCTGACAACTTGATTTTGTATCAATCTATGTGGTGCATCATTTAAATCTTTGATAAGGTATTGATACGCTATAGAAAGTGTATCTGTTTAATTGAAAAGGTTATTTTCACACAGTTTTCAAACAAAACGCAACCGCAAAATGGAATTATTCTAAATACAGATAGAAAACAGCAAATTCATCAATAGAAATTCTTTAGTCTCATAGAATTTCATTAACTTTGTTGCGTCATATTGCTGTAATAGGCTTTTGACAGACATATTAGAAAAAGCGTATTTCGCTTATACCTGATTTGATGTGAACTTCGACAACTCACAAAATGGAATTGAGGGTATATGTGAAAGGACGCTCCATTTCGGTGTATTCGTATATCAACACGAACATACTGCAAGTGGAGTTGTCTATTCATATCCCAATTCCATGAGCAGTCGAAGGCTTACATCAAGGGTGCGAATAGAAGCTCCACTTTTTTGTATGCCTATTTAAGTAGATTTATCAAACTGCACTGTTTGAGCTGAAGGTGCTTCTAACTTGTCTGTCGCATGGCAATTGTAGATGTTATAAAGCATGAAATTTCTGATACAGAACTTGTAGGTAAGTTTAAGTCAGACAATATAAAGTTAGGCAGTCAGTTGATTGTCTATCCAAGCCAAACTGCATTCTTTGTAAAAGGCGGAAAGATATTAGACGAGTTCACAAGTGGCACATACACACTAAATTCAGAAAACATTCCCATATTAAATAAGGTAGTGAACATTCCATTTGGAGGTGATACCCCTTTTACTGCCGAAGTGTGGTTTGTCAACCAAGTATCACTGCTTGACTGCAAGTGGGGAACAGCAACACCTTTACAAGTAGAAGATCCAAAGTATGATGTGATTGTTCCAATACGTGCTTTCGGGCAATATGGATTCAAAATTACTAATCCAAGAATCTTTCTTGAGAAGTTAGTCGGGAATATGCCAACCTTTGCCGTTGACAAGATTGTGTCTTATTTCCGTGGTATGATATTGTCTAAACTGACAACCATCATCTACAACAAGCTGAAGGAAGAAGGTCTATCTACTTTGAATGTCAATTCACAGGTTGAAGGTCTGTCTGAATATGCACAAAGCCATTTACAAGATACTTTTATGCGTTATGGTATCAGCTTGGAACTATTCAACATCATTTCCATTTCTGTAAAAGAAGACGACCCAAGTTTTGTACGCTTGAAACAAGTCAAAGACGAGGCTGCTCATATCAATATCATGGGCAAAGAGAATTATCGTCTATCTCGTTCGTACGATGTACTTGAGGCAGCTGCTGAAAATGAGGGCGGTATGGGTACAGCAATGGGACTTGGAGCAGGTGTTGGCATAGGAAATGCAGTCGGAGCCATGGCTTCAAAGACACTTTCCAATGGCTTAAACTCTGATGAAGTTCCTCCCCCATTACCGAAAGCATTTGTCTATTACTTAGGCATAAATGGCAAATCTGTTGGGCCAATGGATTTTGATACTATATGCCAAAAGTATTCAGGCAATGAAATCAATGCTAACATATTAGTTTGGAGAAAAGGCATGAAAGCTTGGGATAAAATTTGCAACGTGGAAGACTTTCAATCTTTGTTTGACGAAGAATGTCCTCCACCGTTACCAATAATATAAAAGTATACGACAATGAAGAGAATAGTCTTATTCACTTGCACAACACTACTTATCACCAACTTTTTGTTTGGTCTATTATTGAGTAGTTATGAGTGGCTTAATGTGCTTCTCAGCAGCGGAATCATCATATTGTTTGGGATTTTTATGTTGTTGACTGGGATAGTGCAATTAAAAGATGGTTTCAAATCGTCTTTATATGTGTTATATCCCATCTTAGGATTCATCGAACTTGTATTGTCGCTATTTTCTCCAAATAGAATAATGGATAATTGGGTGATAATAGTGATAACACTTATAGTTGTGTTTCAACTGATATTATTGTTTATAACAAAAGTTATTTCAAATAGAATCAAATAGTTATGGATAAAAATAATTTAATGGGGCTTTTTGAGACGCAAGAATATATTTCAAGCGAACATCATGAATGGAATGTGCCATCTGAGTTGAAAGACAAAGTGGCCAAAATGGTAGAGAGATACAACAAACGAGCAGAAAAGAAGGGGTATGAAAGCTCTGTTCTCAAATTTGATGAAACCTCTCTAAAACTTAGCGGATTATTTACGCCAAAGTGTGAAAGCCATTCTTATTTTGGCAAATTAATGGAAAGTGGAAATAACGCTGATTTAAGTGGAGACATAAAGGGCATATTGGCTCTGTGCAATAAGATTTGCCCTCAATGCGGGAACTCAATTCCTGCACTTTCCAAGGTGTGTGAAGGCTGTGGAAAGAAGCTATTAGAAAAGGGTGACAAATCACAAGACAAGGATATCATAGCACAAGAAAGCGATATGAAAGAAAACGCTGTGGAAGAAACAACGCAGCATATAAAATATGTACTATTTGACAAACCTGCTATGGTACAAATCCCCAAAGATATAACCTACTATGATACAGTATTGGCTTTTTTCAAGGATTTCACAGCTATACAAATGAAGAAACCTAAGAACGATGTCAATATGGGTTTTACATTGGACTTGGATAAAATCGGACTTGCCGATGATGAAATGATAGACGAAGACGATATCCGTTTGGGGGTTAGTGCTTTCAATGTGGCCAATGAAATGTTTAGCAGATATAATGATTGCAAACCATTATTTGAGGAAAATGTAAAAAATGGCAAGCCACAAATCTTTATTTTGCTAAAAGATAATTATGTGGATGTCAATAGATGTGCAGCTTTTGCTGAGGAGCATAAGATTTCATTTGCACAAGAATTTGGCATTGACCCAATAACAAAAAATCATTATGAATCGTTGGTCTTATCATTTGGTGATGATACAGAAGCCGCTACACGTTTCTTTTGTTATGTTTCAGATAATATGCTGCACGTACCTAAAGATACACCTGTTGATGCTTTTATTTTATCAGATAAGAGTAGAAGTAAGGCGCAAAAGGAATTTAAGAGTATGCACTCTTTAAGTGTGTCCGTTCTCGCTAAAGGAGCAATGCAACTATTAAAGAATAAGACAAAGGGTAAGTAAGAATTTAAGTCGAATGTAATCAACAAGACAGTCTGATGAACTGCACAGACGGCACTATTGATTATTGCAAATATTGTATCAAAAAAGATATAATCATGATAAAGAAAGCGATATGTCCTAATTGTGGAGCAGAAGGAACAGTTGGAAGATACTGTGAGTTTTGCGGTACAAAGATTGTGGAGTTGAAAAAAGATACAGAATATTCCACTACTATTAGAAAGACTGTTCTGGATTTTAAAATTTCACAAGATGAAGTAATAAAAATCTTTTTAAAGAATTTAGCTCAAAAGGAAGCTGTACCATCTGATATTTTCAACAAACTTCAGATTACAGAAGTCTCACCTGTTTTCATCCCTATGTATTCTTACATAGGCTCATATCAAGCTAATTGGTCGTGTCTAAAAATTGAGACAGAAAAATACAAGGTTGGAGACGAAACCAAAGAAATAGAAAAGAAATATCCTATGAATGGTGTAGCAGGAGGCAATTTTAGCTTCTTGCTACCAAACTGTGACGTAAGTCCATTACCAACAAGTTTCAATAACTTTTTTGAAAGCATCAAATTTGACAAGACTCTATATGACCAAACAGCTCGTAAGAATCTAAGTTCAGAAGAGCAAACTTATATTATTGAAGAAAAGGGTGATTCTCAAGCTATTGTTTGGAACAACAGCGATTGTGGAAAGTGTTTAGATAGTGATATCCAAAAATCTGTAAACGCTCAACTTCCACGTATTTATGAAGATTTATCATATTCTTGCTCAACAAATGGTGGAGCAGGAAGAGCATTCCTTTTAGCTACTTGGATCATCGACTACAACTATAATGAAGAAAAATATGATTTTATCATTGATGGTACAGGGAACTATATATTTTCAAATGCTCCTATTGATGAGAAAGAAAAAAGCTCATTAGACGAACTCAACAAAACAATAAAGGATAGCAAAGGGAATGCTATATTTGGGGGCTTATTAGGTGGCATATTACTTCTTGTTTCACTTATAGCAATATTTGCCACTACATTTAATCCTGTTTTATTGTTATTGGCGGATACCTTGTGTGCTGTATCTCTTTATCTATTAGGTAAAGTTAAACAAAACTTCAAGGCAAAACAAGAAGCGGAAAATAAAAGAAGCCACATTCTAAATGATTCTCAAACTTTAAAATGTAAAAATCTTACTAATGCTCTCAATACAAATAATTTCGGTATTAATGATTTAGAAATATGCAAAGAATTATCAGCAGATATTTCTAATATGCCAGAGTCCTTGGGTACAAACGAAAATACAACCCAAACAGATGGTTGCGTGCCTATACTTATGGTAATTGGCATTATAATTGCAGGTATTCTGAATTTACTTGCCATCTGTAAAGTTTTACTTAATTAATTACACAGACAGAACATTGATTATTCCAAAAAGATATAAATATGACACAGAAAGCGATATGCCCTAATTGTGGAGCAGAAGGAACAGTTGGAAGATACTGTGAGTTTTGCGGTACAAAGATTCCTGCTCCAATAGTAAATCAAACTGCAAACAGCAAACCAAAAGAGCATAGACCAAGAATTGTTAGATTCTCTATAACAAAGGATGATGCAATAGAACTGTTTTTTAACTATCTATATAAAAAAGGGGTCTCTTTTGAAAACATAAATCTTACGGTTGTAAATATTAAAACATACAGTATACCATTTATTGCATATAATGTTTATTACGAATATTATTGGACAGGCGAAAATGAAGATGGAACACCTGACAATGGTACTTTAAAAGGCGAAAAAAAAATTATCATCCCATCATACGATGATAGTATTCAAAAGCTACCTTCGTTTGATAGCTATAGTATATTCCGTGACAGCGATTTATATATCAAGGAATCTATCGAAGGTAAATATGAAACCGACTTTGATGTAAACATAAGTAAATGTGAAGGGACTCCTAATGAATTTTGGAATAGATTAGGAAAAGAAAAATTTTCAAGCAGTATCCGCATGAATCCTTGGTACGAAGAGTCTGTAATCTCTAAATTGCAAGACGATGGCGTTCCTATAACTATTCCATTTTACTTTGTACATTTCAAATTAAATGGAATAGAAGACGATTTCTATGTAGATGGACTTGGAAATAATCAGACTTACTCGCCTTGTATTATTGAATATGATATTTCAAAAACATCAGAGGAACGAGTGGCTCATTACAAAAGTTTTGAGAAATATTTAAAGCAAGAAGACATTGGCTTAACAGAAAATCAGAAGAAGAAATTACTAAAGATGAATTATCCTTCATCTGACTTTGAGGCTTTAGAAAAGAAGGAAGAAGAAAAGAAGGAAGAAGAAATTAAAACTAAGAGTATGGAAAAATCGTGTTTAACCATACTTTTAGTGGTCGCTTGCTTTATAATTGCAGTAATAGGATTAATACAATATAGCAACCACGCAAAACAAGTTGAATTAGAAGAATACAATGCAGAGATGGCAGAAAAGCATGTAAGAGATTCTATCGAACATGAAAAGGCAATGCAGCAGCAAAAAGAAGAAAGAAAAAAAAGAAATTATAGACCTTCTGCTCCTACACCATCTTTCTCTGATGTTGAAGTTATAGGATTGACAAATGGTGTTAAACAAATCCGTTTAGCAGAAGAATACGAAAATACTATATACGGGTTTGACAAACAAGGATTCCTTATCAGCGTTAAGTACACTAATTACAATACTTCCGTTATAAACGGCTTTTACACTATAAAACAAGGTAAGCTTATAACACGTGATGGTAAAGAGGTGGAGTATAACAAGGTTAGCGCAAATGAAGATATTATTTCCTGTGACAACTACACATTGTGCAATGTTACATATGACAGCAAAAATCGTATTGTAAAAATCAAAGATGAATACGATACAAGAAAATTTGTTTATGACGAAGGGAATAATGCCCACAAAGAAAGAGATAAATATATGGGTGGCACTGAAGCGGAAGAAAAAATGTCTATACCAATTTTTGATATTATAGGACATTCGATTCATATACCTCAAAATTGGGAAGACAAAATCACGTCCTCAGATGAGAAAGGTAGACCAACTGAAATTGTTTACGATGGAACCTTATCCAAAGAGACCATAAAAATAGTATATTGGTAATATTGAAATACAGATTTATTGAGGCTGCTTCTGGCAGCCTCTTTCCATATAACAAGACCCCATATCTAAATCATTTGATAAGCACAAATACTATTTAGCAGAACTCTAAACTATTCATCGTTAACCTTTCTTAGCACAATCTTTTCGTTTTTCTCAGAATAAGACCGTAACTTTGCAACCGCTTTCCAAAATGGGGAGTTGTTCTTTTATTTATTGACAAGCATCAAGAGACTGTTTAAGTACAGAACCAACCGAGCAGATTAGCCATTGCCACGGTGGTAAAATAGATGTGAGTTTAAGGCTTGATTATTCATCTTTAAATTAAAATTTTATGGCAACATCAAAAACATCAGAAATCATCTTAGGTCGTGTGGAGCACATCAACGCTTCACACTTTAATTGTTTGTCTTTCGCCAAGGCTTCGGATATGGTGAATGGCATTAACGTGCGTCTTTCTAACATGGCAGGTGGCTATCCATTTTCATTCGGAGGTGTAACTTGGCATGATAGTGAGACGCTTTATTTGTGTGGCGAGTTTTCAGATGCTTCTGACAAGCATCTGTCTGTACAAAAGGAAATGCAGCGTCAGACAAGTGGCTTTGCTGCCAAACGCTTTGTCAAGAACAAATACAAGAGATTCATTCGTAGTGATTTCTCTACATTCCGCATACAGTGGATGCTATTTGTTGTATGGATGAAGTGCAAAGACAATGCGGATTTTGCTAATATGCTCTTGCTGCTACCACAAAACGTTATCATTATAGAGGACACAACCAAACAACATAGCGACACTAAGGAAATTTGGGGATGCACCAACCAAGCGTTATCAGCAAAAAGAGCTGAGGTAAAAAAGGAAACCGTCCGACAGGCAAAAGAGAGCAATCCAAGGATTAGCAAGGCTGCATTGAAGCGTATAGTTAATAGTGAGACTTGCAAAGTCAATGGCATTGGAACGTTTGTCGGTCAAAACAACTTAGGCAAGATTCTCATGATTTGCCGTGATTGTCTTATACAAGGCGTAGAACCACCAATAGACTACGCTCTTTTGGAGTCAAAAGACATTCACATCATGGGCAAACGCCTCACGTTCCCAACCAATAACACACCAATGTCTAACTTACATATAGTGGCATGAAAATTAGCAATACAATCAAAATAAAGAGTGGCAAGGAATTAAAGCTCTATGGCGGCCAAAAGCACAGTAACAAGAATACCATAAGGTATTTTTGCGAACATGCTGATTTCTTTTACGAACATAGAGAGTTCATTTTCGATAACAGCCGTATGTTTTTGATACCTGTATATCAAGACAGAGATTTCATATACACTTTAGGTGGTTTATTGGAATGGTTGGAAAGTATTACACAAGTGGCTACCATATCGGAGGTAATCAAAGATGTTCTTTTTCAAAAAGACAATTCCGACAGGCTAAGTCGCTTAAAGCAACACTGTAGCCGATACAGCAAGGCGGCAGGTGAATACGAACATCTTACGCTCAAAAACGTGCATGATACAATTACATCATTAGTCAAACAAAGAGAGCATAATTTGGCTGAAAAAAGGATATGGAGTCCATATATAGACAACATCGAATTGCTTTATGAGCATCGAAATGAAATTCTTGCTCATAAGGAATGGGCAATGGCTACAATACCATTGAAAGTATATATGGTATGTCAACCTATCTGTATTGGCACGATGTTAAGACTTTGGGCGAATGAAAACGAGTGGCTTACATATCAATGCGAATGTGGGCACAAGGCTTTCATATATAGCTTTGCAGGTAGTCCGTTGAGTGGCACAACATCAATATCCTACAAGTGCATACATTGCCATAAAAACGGCAATGCCCAAGTTGGAAGTTTCCTTAGCCGTGCGCATACTCTTGCCCTTACGCAACAAGAATTATTCAAGGAGGCAGAAGGTGACGAGGCAATTACGTTGACAGAACTTTTAGACAACATAAAAACAATTAATTTAAAGTAATAAATTATGATTGAAAAAGTAAATCCAAGTCATCCGGATAAGGTGGCAGACCGTATCGCAGGAGCTATTGTAGACCTTGCATACAAGAAAGTAGAGAATCCGAGAATTGCAGTAGAGGTTTTGCTCGGACATGGTGTTGCAAATCTCATTATTGAGAGTAGCGTGAACATTTCAGACGCTGAGGCTGAGGCAATTGTAAGCCGTATCACGAAGCGTACAGACTTGAAGGTTTCGCTCATTATGGTAGCACAAGACCCTATTCTTGCCCACAACCAAGACGGAGAAATTCGCTGTGGTGACAATGGTATTTTCCGAGGCGTTCCACTTACAGAGGAGGAGCGTACCCTTAGCAAGATTGCCCATGACATCTATGAGCGTTATCCTTCAGATGGTAAGTATGTATTAGGCAATGGTAAGTTGATTATCTGCCAAAGCAACGCCAAAACAGAGGACTTAAAGAAACTCTATCCTACCGCAACCATTAATCCTCTTGGAGATTGGACAGGTGGAACAGACGTTGACGCAGGTGCTACGAACCGCAAACTTGGCTCAGATATGGCTCAGTCTGTTTCGGGCGGAGGAGTGCAGGGCAAGGACTTAAGTAAAGCAGATGTTTCTGTGAATATTTACGCCTTCCTGAAAGCCCAACAAACAGGTAAAAAGGTAGAACTGTTTTGCGCTATTGGCGATAAAACTATTGATGGCAAGCCATACGTTGAAATTGTGGAGATAGCACGCCAATACATTAAAAAAAATGGCGGATTCGAGAAATTTGCTGAATGGGGATTATTCTAAAATCAATAGGATATGTTCAGATTTAATATAGACATAACTCCATCCATCGACGGAAAAGAAGTTCATTTGGAAGGCATTTGTGAAATGCTTTCTTCTGATACTTTCAAAGTTACAATGACAGAACCTTATAAAGGATTGTCTGTTACCAAGCACTTTGATGATGCAGGAGAAATGGATATGGATGCAACCTTCTCAAAGGTTGAAAAGGACTTGATAAAATTGTATGAGCAAGAGACGAAGCGCATAGGATTAAAGTAATTATCATTTCTATGTGAATAAACGAAACTGCCAAGTGTTGAAATTTTAAAGAATCAATACTTGGCGGTTATTCTTTTATAGCTCAATGCCTTCTTTTGCACAAATAGCCTTTACATTATTTATTAAGCTATTCAAATCGTCTGCAATATAAGTAGTATTGTCATGCACTATTATGGAATGCAACGAATTTGAGTGCGAAGAAGAAAACAAATCAGATAGCTCTACATTCAAATTACTTGCAATTGCCTCTAATGTAGAAAGTTGCGGGTTGCCGCTCAGTGTTCGGGATAGACTTTCGGGGGCGATTCCAATTCTTTGGGCTAATTCTTTCAATGTTATGCCTTGTATGCGACATAATTCCTTAACTGTTGTACTTAAATTAACTTTCATATGATTCATTTTTGCTGCAAAGGTAGCAAATTGATATTGAATATCAATCAAAAAACAACGATTTAACTTTAGATATCATAAAATATTTGGTTTTAGTTGATATATTATGTACTTTAGCGGCCATAATAGTAACACATAATATCAATACGAATATGAAAAGAGTAGTTATATATGCAAGAGTTTCAACGAACTCACAAGATTACGACAGACAAATCTCAGATTTGCGTGAATATGCAAAGCGCATGGATTATAATGTCATAAAGGAGTTTTCGGAAAAGATTTCGGGAGCAAAGAAAGTCGCAGAACGTGAGCAGTTATCGGAACTGCTGAATTATGTTGAGGCTCACCATATAGATAAGGTGTTGATTTACGAATGCTCTCGTTTGAGCAGACGTATTGTAGATTTTCTGCAAGTTATAGAGCAACTTACCGAAAAAGGGATATCTCTCTTTATCCTTCAGAATGGTTTGGAAACACTACAAGCAGACGGAAAGCCGAACCCAATTGCTCAACTTGTTTTGGGTATGATAGCACAATTCAATTCGATGGAAAGAGGACTTATAAGAAGTCGCATGGAGAGTGGCTATAATCATTATCGTGCCAATGGTGGCAAGGTGGGCAGAAAGCAAGGTTACAAGAAATCCTCAGAAGATATAAAAGAGGAGTATGCAGAAGAAATCCGTTTGCTTAGAAAGGGTATATCACTCAGAAACATCAACAAAATCACTCACACAAGTGTCAATACTCTTAGAAAAGTTCGTGATTTAACAATTATTGCATGATACTTTTATCAATCATCATTAACCAAGTAATATATTTGAAGCGTTAAAATGATTGTTTGATTAAAAATTTGATAAGACATGACCAAAATTAGCTATAGCTCAATTTTACAGTACCCAAAGAAGGAAGAGTCTTTGGTATTTTTTACGGTTCGCAGCAATGGTAATACAGCAAAGGTTTCGACACGACAAACGGTTAAGACAAAGATGTGGAATAAGCAGCTACACCGTTGCATAACATCAAAGGAATTGTTCACAGACCGTGAGAACCGTGAAGCAAGAAAAGTCAACAAGCAATTGGATAAGATTGAAGATTTTATAATAACTCGTCTTAGCGGTTGGGGTGAACAAAGTAGATATCTTACAGACCCGAAAGAGTTTAAAGACATCGTTACCCATTACGCAGATATGTTTTTCAGAGGTATAGAGGAAGAAGAGAAGAAGCAAAATCAGAAGGCTACAGAATGGATGCTTGCCAATATCAATAGTGACCGCATAGACATTCATTCGGGAAGATTTGTGGCAGAAAGAACGAAGAAAGCACAGTCAACTGTAATTCATAGGCTGCAATCATTCTTAAGTGATAACCACTTAGAAGATACCTTTAAGACATTTGCTGATGCTGATTTCGCTAATAAATACATGAAATGGTGTTACGAAAAGAAGAACTACAAAGAAAACACCATATATGTTACATACGAGATACTGAAAGCTCAACTGAATGCGGCAAAGAAGAGTGGATTTAACATAGATGATACTTATTACAAAGAGTTGCGTGGGAAATGTAAAGACGTAGATAACATATATCTCACTGAGCGAGAAATAGAGGCAATCTACAAATTGGATATACCTCACCTAAAAAAAGAAGGGCTAATAGATGAAAAGAGTACGATGGAACAGACAAGGGACTTATTCATTGTTGGGTGCTACACAGGCTTACGTAGAAGCGATTTGAACAAATTGAATGATGGTATTTGGAATTTATCAGAGGACAAAAATACAGTTTCGATTGTCGCAGAGAAAACTAAAAAACGTGTAGTCATACCACTCCATCCTTACGTAAGAGCAATATACTATAAATATAATGGAATATTGCCAAAATTAGGTGACAAATACAACACTAACGTACATCTTAAGAACTTGGCGCGGTTAGCAGGCATAAATGAAATTGTTAGTAAAACAGAAAACAGGGGAGGAAAAGTCACGACACTAAAACATCAGAAATACGATTTGGTCTCATTTCATACAGCTCGTAGGTCATTCGCCACAAATATGGTTCTCAAAGGTGTACCAACTCTTGCTATCAGACAACTCACGGGACACACTAATGAGCAAACATTTCGTAAATATGTAAAAGTTACGCCCGAGCAATATGCCAAGCTATTTGGTTTTAGCCCTATCGTTTAAACAATGCAAACGGGGATAAGCAGGGACGAAATCGGGGACGGTTTTGGATAAAATGTACAAGAAAGGGGATTTGTTGACAATCAAGCTGTTACGTCAACGAATCCCCTAACTTATTGAGTTTAAATTAATTCATCTTTATTTGATTGGCTGTTTATCGGTATTCCGATTATTCCCACTCGATTGTCGAAGGTGGTTTTGAAGAGATGTCATAGCAAACGCGGTTGACACCCTTTACCTTGTTGATAATCTCGTTACTTACCTTAGCCATGAAATCGTATGGAAGATGAGCCCAGTCGGCAGTCATCGCATCAGTACTTGTTACGGCACGCAAGGCAACAGGGTGCTCGTATGTACGCTCATCACCCATCACACCTACTGAACGGACGGTAGAGAGCAATACGGTACCAGCCTGCCAGATCTGATCGTAGAGAGATACCTCAATCTCACCATTCTGCATGTCAGCAGGAACACCGGCAGCCAGGACGCGGCGAGCTTCCTCACCACTCAACTTCACCTTATACTCACGCAAGCCACGGATATAGATATCGTCAGCATCCTGAAGGATACGTACCTTCTCTGGAGTGATGTCACCCAAGATACGGACAGCCAAACCAGGACCTGGGAATGGGTGACGGGTAATCAGGTGCTCAGGCATACCCATAGAACGACCTACACGACGAACCTCATCCTTGAACAACCACTTCAATGGCTCGCACAACTGAAGGTTCATCTCCTTAGGAAGACCACCTACATTGTGATGACTCTTGATTACCTTGCCAGTGATGTTCAAGCTCTCGATACGGTCAGGATAGATAGTACCCTGAGCCAACCACTTGGCACCAGTCTGCTTCTTAGCCTCAGCATTGAAAACCTCTACGAAGTCACGGCCGATAATCTTACGCTTCTCCTCTGGATCTGTAACACCAGCCAAGTCTGCAAAGAATTTCTCTGATGCATCAACACCGATAACATTCAGACCCAAGCACTTGTAATCCTCCATTACATCACGGAACTCATTCTTTCTGAGCATACCGTGATCTACGAAGATACAGGTAAGGTTCTTGCCGATAGCCTTGTTCAGGAGAACAGCAGCTACGCTGGAATCAACACCACCAGAAAGACCGAGGATAACCTTGTCGTCACCCAAATGTGCCTTCAACTCTGCTACCGTAGTCTCAACGAAAGAGTCGGCACTCCAGTCCTGCTTGCTACCGCAGATATCTACCACGAAGTTCTTGAGGAGCTGTGTACCCTGCAAAGAGTGGAACACCTCTGGGTGGAACTGTACAGCCCAAACAGGCTGCTTGGAAGAAGCATAAGCAGCATACTTCACATTGGCAGTAGAAGCGATGCACTTATAGTCCTCAGGAATCGCAGTGATGGTATCACCATGACTCATCCAAACCTGAGAGTTCTCGATGAATCCCTTGAACAAAGGATTCTCCTTGTCGAACTGCTCCAAGTTAGCACGACCATACTCACGGCTGTCAGCAGTTTCCACCTTTCCACCCTGGGCGTAAGAGAGGAACTGAGCACCGTAGCAGATGCCAAGCACAGGAATCCGGCCAATAAACTGGCTCAGATCTACCTTGAAAGCTTCCGGATCATGAACGGAATAAGGGCTACCGCTCAAGATAACACCAATCACAGATGGGTCATCCTTTGGAAACTTGTTGTAAGGCATAATCTCGCAGAAGGTATCAAGCTCACGAACACGACGGCCAATCAGCTGTGTGGTCTGTGAACCGAAATCCAAAATAATAATCTTCTGTTGCATATTGTCTAATTTATAATTTATAATTTACAATTTATAATTCTTTCAGGAAAGCTTCCGCTTCTTTCAGCGTCTCCTGCTTTCCCACATCCATCAGCTTGAGGTCGTTCTTCACGTATCCCTCAATGCGAACCTTGTCGCAATGCTTCAGATAGAAGTCCATGATGGGGAACTTATCCGGTTCATTCTCCATCAGCGGGAAAAGCGATGGGGCAACCATGTGAATACCCGAGAAAGCATACATCTTATAATCTTCTGGATTGAGATCAGGATAAGGACTCTTCACCTCGCCCGTCTCTATATTCGTCCAGCCAACCAATCGCATGGTATCATCGAAGAGGAGATAACGCTTGGTCTTGCGTTCGCTCACCAGAAGGCGGGCTGCCAAGGGAGCCTTCTCCTTCATAAAATCCGAAGAATCATCTGAAAGTTCCTTCGACTCCATCTGATAGAATTTCTTCAGATCCACATTGCTCAGGATGTCCACATTATGAATCAGGATAGGCTCAGTCTGATCGAAGAATGGCCATGCCTTCTTGATACCACCACCCGTTTCGAGGAGCTTTTCGCTCTCATCGCTGATACGGATGTCCATACCGAAATTTTTATTATCACGAAGATAATCGATGATTTGTTTAGAGAAATGATGCACGTTCACCACAATACGAGTGAAACCGGCATCCTTCAACTGAAAGATGACACGTTTGAGCAAAGGTTCTCCCCCGACACTTACCAATGCCTTCGGAATGCGATCAGTAAGTGGCTTCAGGCGAGTGCCCAAACCTGCTGCGAATATCATTGCTTGCATCATTGCTAAATAGCTATATATTAATGTGCGTGCAAATTTACTAACTTTTTGCGAGATAGCCAAATTTGCACGCTAAATATTATTGTTTTGCAGGCAAAACCTGCTCAATATGCTGTTCTCTATGGCATATTTGCACTTCTACACCAAACTTCTCGTGGATATGTTCGGCAAGATGCTGGGCTGAATACACACTGCGATGCTGACCGCCCGTACAACCGAAACAGAACATCAGGGAGGTGAAACCGCGCTGGATATAGCGATTCACGTGATGGTCTGCCAACTTATAGACACTCTCCAGGAACGTCAGAATCTCACCATCATCCTCCAGGAATCGGATCACTGGCTCATCCAATCCCGTAAGTTTCTTGTAAGGTTCATATCTACCTGGGTTGTGAGTACTTCTGCAGTCGAAAACATAACCGCCGCCATTTCCTGACGGATCTTCAGGGATTCCCTTCTTAAAGGAGAAGCTGAATACCCGCACTACCAACGGTCCCTTGCCATCATACTTGGAATAAGTGGCAGGTCCATCCTGCGGATGCGCACTGTAGATATTGTTATCTGTAATCTTATAACCATCAGCACGGGTTATAGCCGCACTCTCGATGCGCTTGAACTGCGGCAACTCCGTGAGTCGGCGCAGCATATCCATCATATAAGGATATGGGAAAACCTTCTCGCCCATCTTCAGCAGATCACGCAGATTCTGGATAGCAGGCGGAATACTCTCTATGAAGTGCTTCTTGCGCTCGAAATAGCCACGGAATCCATAGGCACCCAACACCTGCAAAGTACGGAAGAGCACAAAGAGACTCAGGCGATGCACGAAATGACGCACAGATGGTACCTCGGTATAGTTTTTCAGCGACTGATAGTACTCCCATACCAACTCGCGGCGGAGATTGAAGGAATACTTGGCTGAAGCCTGCCAAAGGAAGGAAGCCAGATCGTAATAGAAAGGTCCCTTTCTGCCACCTTGGAAATCAATAAAGTACGGATTGCCATTTTCGTCTAACATTATGTTGCGAGCCTGGAAATCGCGATAGAGGAAACAATCCATCTTTTCTGACGTCAAATCCTTCGCAAAAAGACGGAAGTTGGCTTCCAACTTCAATTCATGGAAATCCAAATCTGTCGGTTTCAGGAAACAATACTTGAAATAGTTGAGATCGAAGAGCACACTGTCCACATCAAACTCCGGCTGAGGATAGCAGTTGGACCAATCCAGCCCACGTGCACCACGCAACTGGATGTTAGGCAACTCACGGATCGTCTTCTTCAGGAGTTCTTTCTCCTTCTGATTGTATCTACCGCCAGCCTCTCTTCCGCCCTTGATGGCATCAAAGAGCGAAGTTCCGCCCAAATCAGTCTGGATATAGCAGAGTTCATCATCACTCACAGCCAGAATCTTAGGCACCGGCAACTGACGGAGATTGAAATGATTAGCCAGATACACGAAGGCGTGATCCTCATCACGGCTCGTACCGATAACACCTATCACCGTATCCCCATCCTGCTTGATGATACGGAAATATTGGCGGTTACTTCCCTGCCCTGCCAGCTTGATGACATCAGCAGGCTCTTCGCCAGCCCATTGCTTGTAGAGATTAATTAGCTTTTCCATCATCATTCAATTTTCTGCGTTTTCTGTCATCATCTATCTTCTGTGCGAAGTTATCACCGATGAAGAGAAGCAATAAGATACCTAGCGTAGTGAGGAAAGAATTCGTAGTTGTCATTCCTAACTCCGCCTTTGTTATATAAATCAGTCCTCCGATAACGATCAGGAAGACCAATGCCTTTTTCCAATCAATATTATGCATGATACTCAAAAAACTATTTGTTCTGCAAAGATACAACATTTTTCTGAGCTAGCCATAAGATTAAGCATATTTTTGAGATGAGCACAAAAAAAATCGGATGTCTCACGACAACCGATTTTCAAAAACAAACTACTTAAAAACTAATCTACTAAAACAAATCAAAAAAATATCTTCATCAACCTCACGGTCGGTATAACCTTTTCTTTTCGCTTGCAAAGGTACAAAAAAAGCGTATTAGCACCAAACAATTTTGCGATTTTTTGCATATCATTTGCTAAAAAAACAAAAAAATAGGGATAATTCTCTGAGAATCACCCCTATTTGTTATATTTAGGTTGCAAAATTGCACTCTATTACATCATACCGCCCATACCTGGAGCTGCAGCAGGTGCAGCTGAAGCTGGCTCTGGTTTATCAACCAATACGCACTCTGTTGTCAGGAACAGACCAGCGATAGAAGCTGCGTTCTCCAAAGCAACACGCTCAACCTTAGCAGGATCTACGATACCAGCCTGACGCATATCCTCGTAAACATCCTTGCGGGCATTGTAACCGAAGTCACCCTCGCCCTCGCGAACCTTGTTGACGACTACAGAACCCTCACCACCAGCATTGGCTACAATCTGACGAAGAGGCTCCTCGATAGCACGCTCTACGATGCGGATACCAGTTGTCTCATCGGCGTTGTCACCCTTCATATCCTTCAAAGCCTCGAGGGCACGGATATAAGTAGTACCACCACCAGCAACGATACCTTCCTCGATAGCTGCACGGGTAGCGCAGAGAGCATCGTCAACACGATCCTTCTTCTCCTTCATCTCTACCTCAGAGTTAGCACCTACGTAGAGAACAGCAACACCACCAGCGAGCTTAGCCAAACGCTCCTGAAGCTTCTCCTTATCGTAAGAAGACTTGGTGTTCTCAATCTCGTTCTTGATCTGAGCAACGCGATCCTGGATGTTAGCCTTCTCGCCATGACCATTTACGATAGTTGTATTATCCTTGGTAACAGTAACCTTGTCAGCAGAACCCAGCATTTCCAATGTTGCCTGCTCCAACTTCAAGCCCTTCTCCTCAGAAATGACAACACCGCCAGTCAATACAGCGATATCCTCCAACATAGCCTTGCGACGGTCGCCGAAACCTGGAGCCTTCACTGCACAGATCTTCAAACCGCCACGCAAACGGTTAACAACCAATGTTGTTAAAGCCTCAGAATCAACATCCTCAGCAATTACCAACAAAGGACGACCGCTCTCAGCAGCTGGCTGGAGAATTGGCAAGAACTCCTTCAGGTTAGAAATCTTCTTATCGTAAAGAAGGATGTATGGGTTATCCATTACACACTCCATCTTGTCTGCGTCTGTCATGAAGTAACCGCTCAAGTAACCACGGTCGAACTGCATACCCTCAACAACACCGATGTTGGTATCACGGCTCTTGCTCTCCTCGATTGTGATGACACCATCCTTGGAAACCTTGCGCATGGCATCAGCCAAGAGCTTACCGATTTCAGCATCGTTGTTGGCAGAAACGGTAGCCACCTGCTCAATCTTGTCATAGTTGTCATCCACCTGCTCTGCATGATCCTTGATGAAGGCAACAACTGCAGCAACTGCCTTGTCGATACCACGCTTCAAATCCATTGGGTTAGCACCTGCTGTTACGTTCTTCAAGCCCTCAGTTACGATAGCCTGAGTCAGGATAGTAGCTGTTGTAGTACCATCACCGGCATCATCACCAGTCTTGCTGGCAACGCTCTTTACGAGCTGTGCACCCGTATTCTCGAACTTGTTCTCCAGCTCTACTTCCTTAGCAACGGTAACGCCATCCTTAGTAATCTGAGGAGCACCAAACTTCTTTTCGATTACCACGTTGCGTCCCTTAGGACCGAGAGTTACCTTTACTGCATTTGCCAACTGATCAACACCCTTCTTCAAGAGGTCGCGGGCATCCATATTATATTTAATATCCTTAGCCATAATATATTCTTTCTAATAATGTTTAAATATCGCAAAAAGTATTTTTTACCTTTTTACTTTTTTATCTTTTTACCTTTAAAACTACTCTTCTACCACAGCGAGAACGTCGCTCTGGCGCATCATCATATACTTAGCACCATCAAACTCAAGTTCAGTACCAGCATACTTACCATAGAGAACAGTATCGCCCTCCTTGAGAATCATCTCTTCATCCTTGGTACCCTTACCTGTAGCAACGACCTTACCACGCTGTGGTTTCTCCTTTGCTGTATCAGGGATTATGATTCCACCTACTTTTTCTTCAGCTGGTGCAGGAAGTACCAGCACTCTATCTGCTAATGGTTTAATATTCATGATTCTTATATTTTAATTTGTTATTACTTCTATTTTTCGTCTTCACTTCAGCCTATTCGGGCATACGCCAGACACCCTCACCCTATACGAAAAGCGTGCCAAAGCGTCAAAACTGACACTTTGGCACGCTCACAACAACACATCTACTGACATTTCTGTCAGCCTTTACCTAAAAATGCTGAAGCCAGGTTGTAAGGTCATCCAGCATCTGGGCATGATAACGGAAACCCTGAGCCGTATTGCGGAATCCCCATCCATGTCCACCGGAAGGATAGATATGAATACGAACTTCCTTGCTGTGGATTGCGCTGATGCAGATATGGCAAAGAGCATCAATGCGAAAGAAATAATCGATTTTTTCATTTTCATCTTAGAAGATAAGCATTTTTTCGTTAACACAACGTTATATTTTCATCATTTTTCGGTGTTTTTGTACAATTCTCTTTGTCATTTGTTACTTTTTTACTATATTTGCAGAAAAATAAATCGGTATCAACGTAATATAGACAGAATTATGAAGCAATTTTTCAAGAATGTAGCCGCTACCATCGTAGGTATCTTCGGATTCGGAATCATCATGGTGATTCTCGCCGTCATCACACTCATTGGTATGATATGCAACAGCAGCAAGACTCCTTCACTGAAAGACAACTCTGTGATGGTGATGAAGCTGCAAGGTCAGATCAGTGACCAGGCAAACGACGACTGGTTGGGACAGCTCACCGGTAACCAATATAACAACCTTGGCATGAACAATATCCTCTCAGCCATCAAGAAGGCAAAACAGGAGGATAAGGTGAAGGGTATCTATCTGGAAACGGGTATTCTGAGCACAGACTACGCTACATTGCTGGAAATTCGCAGCGCTCTTGCCGACTTCAAGAAGAGCGGCAAGTGGATCATCGCCTATGGTGATGCCATGACCCAAGGTGGATATTACCTGGCTTCGGTTGCCAATAAGGTATATGTGAACCCGGAAGGTTCGGTAGATTGGCACGGTATTGCCTCACAGACACAATATATAAAAGATGTGGCTGCCAAATTTGGCGTTCACTTCACCATTGTAAAGGTGGGCAAATACAAGAGCTTCACCGAGATGTACACAGAGGACAAGATGAGCGATGCCAACCGCGAACAGGTTACCCGATATATCGGAGGTCTCTGGAATCAGATTCTGGCAGATGTCAGCAAGAGCCGAAACATATCCAAGGATTCCCTGAATCGCTATGCAGACGGACTTATGGCATTCGATGATACCAAGCTCTTGAAATCCAGAAAGATGGTAGATGGATTCTGCTATTATGATGAAATCAGAGACGTAATAAAGAAACAGCTCGGTCTGAAAACCGATGAGAAGATTTGTCAGGTATCTATGAGTGATGTAAATGCAGCCGTAGATGACAGTAACCTTCTTGGCGACCAGATTGCTGTATATTATTGCCAGGGAGAAATCGTAAGAGTAGCAACTCCAGGCGCATTCGGCAGCGAGCAGCAGATTGTGAGCAATGACGTGATACAGGATCTGCAGGATCTGGGCAACGACAAGAACATCAAGGCTGTGGTACTCCGCATCAACTCAGGTGGTGGCGATGCCTATGCCTCAGAACAGATTTGGCGTGCAGTCAGTCAGCTCAACAAGAAGAAACCAGTAGTGGTATCCATGGGTGGCATGGCTGCTTCGGGTGCATATTATATGAGCATGGGTGCCAGCTATATCATGGCTCAGCCAACAACACTGACGGGTAGCATCGGTATCTTCGGTGCCTTGCCAGACATCAGTGATCTGATGACCAAGAAGCTGGGATTCAAATATGACGAGGTAAAGACCAACCGCAACAGTGCCTACGGCAGTGCCGGCAGTGCCCGTCCTTGGAGTGCAGAAGAAATCGGCCATCTTCAGGCTTATGTTAACCGTGGCTATGGTCTCTTCCGCCAGCGTGTGGCTGATGGCAGAAAGATGAAGACCAAAGAAGTGGAGAAGATTGCACAAGGAAGAGTATGGCTCGGAACCGACGCCAAGAGCATCAAACTGATTGACGGTTTTGGCAGTCTCGACGACGCTGTTGCCAAGGCAGCTCAACTTGCCAAGGTTTCCGATTACGGAACCACAGAATATCCTATGCCTGCAGACTGGATAGACCAGCTTTTAGACGGACTGTCAGGCAGCGGCGGCAACTATCTCGATGAGCAGTTACGACTCACACTGGGTGACCTCTACCAACCATTTATGATGATTCGCAACATCAAGGAGAAAGAACCAGTGCAGGCAGCAATGCCATTCGTACTGAATATACATTAATATATATAATAAGGTATAAAAAAGGAGTGAGGAAATGAGAACAGAAGGAGATCTTATAAAGATCAACGATTGGCTGCTACCGCTCAGTTGGATATACGGCAGCATCGTAAGATTCCGCAACTGGCTCTTCGACATCGGATTGAAGAAGAGCCGCGACTTCTCGATTCCCGTCATCTCGGTGGGCAATATCACCGTGGGCGGTTCGGGAAAGACCCCGCATGTGGAATACTTGATTCGCCTCTTGCACGACAAGGTGAAAATTGCCGTGCTGTCACGTGGATACAAACGCAAGAGCCACGGATATGTACTTGCAGATGAAAATACAGAAATGTCGGATATCGGTGATGAGCCTTTTCAGATGCACCAGAAGTTTTCTGATATCTACGTAGCGGTAGATGCCAAACGAGTAAGAGGCATCAACAACCTGCAAAGCAACGAAGAGACCAAGGATGTAGATGTGGTATTGCTTGATGATGCCTTCCAGCATCGCTATGTCAAGCCAGGCATCAATATCCTTCTGGTAGATTACCATCGCCTCATCATCTACGACAAGATGCTACCAGCTGGAAGACTGCGCGAACCATTGAGCGGAAAGAGCCGTGCCGACATCGTGATTATCACCAAATGTCCAAAGGATCTGAAACCAATGGAGTTTCGTGTACTCACCAAGGCTATGGATCTCTATCCATTCCAGAAACTCTACTTCACCTGCATCGACTACGATACACTGAAGGGTGTTTTCACAGGAAACGAACTGAAAGATCCAAAAGACTATCACGTGCTTCTGCTCACCGGCATCGCATCTCCAAAACAGATGGAGCACGACCTGAAGCCGATGGTCAAGGAGATGAAGTCTCTCTCTTTCGGCGACCATCACCGCTTCAAGAACAAAGACGTTGACCGCATCAATGAGGCATTCGAAGCCTTGCCGGAACCACGCATCATCATCACAACAGAAAAGGATGCCGTGAGACTGAGAGAGGCAGAAGGACTCTACGAGAGTGTGAAAGAAAGCATGTACGAATTGCCTATCAAGGTAAGCTTCATGCTTGACCAAGAAGATAATTTTAACGAAAAGATAATAAGCTATGTACGAAAAAATTCAAGAAACAGCATCCTGGCTAAGAGAAAGGATGAGCACAAGTCCGAAGACTGCAATCATTCTGGGAACAGGTCTCGGACAATTAGCTTCAGAAATAACTGACAGTTACGAATTCCCATATAGTGAAATTCCTAACTTCCCGGTATCTACCGTAGAAGGACATGCAGGCAAGCTCATCTTCGGAAAGCTGGGCGGCAAGGACATCATGGCGATGGAAGGCAGATTCCACTTCTATGAAGGATATAATATGAAGGAAGTAACATTCCCTGAGCGCGTGATGTTCGAGTTGGGTATCGAGACTCTCTTCGTAAGCAATGCCTCTGGAGGTATGAACCCTAAGTTCCAGATTGGTGACCTGATGGTTATCGATGACCATATCAACTTCTTCCCAGAGCATCCATTGCGTGGCAAGAACTTCCCTACCGGTCCTCGCTTCCCAGATATGCACGAGGCATACGACAAGCAGCTCCGTAATCTTGCCGACGAGATTGCCAAGGAGAAGGATATTCCTGTTCAGCATGGTGTATATGTGGGCGTCCAGGGTCCTACCTTCGAGACTCCGGCAGAGTACCGCATGTACCGAACCCTGGGTGGCGACGCCGTAGGCATGAGCACCGTTCCAGAGGTAATCGTGGCCCGCCATTGCGGTATCAAGGTATTCGGCATCAGCATCATCACCGACCTAGGCGGCTTCGACGTTCCTGTAGAGGTAAGCCATGAGGAGGTACAGATTGCTGCCAATGCTGCTCAGCCTAAGATGACTGAGATTATGCGAGAAATGATTCGCAGATCATAATTATTAATTATAAATTATAAATTATCTTGGATATAGCTAAGTTGGGTGAGTTTGGACTGATAGACCATCTCACCAAAGGATATGAAAACAAAAATGCCTCTACTGTTTATGGCGTAGGCGATGACTGTGCGGTGATGCACTATCCCGACAAGGAGGTGCTGATGACTACCGACATGCTGATGGAAGGTGTGCATTTCGACCTGACCTATATTGATATGCAGCACCTGGGTTACAAGAGTGCCATGGTCAATATCAGCGACATCTTCGCCATGAACGGAACGCCACGCCAGATGGTGGTAAGCATTGCACTGAGCAAGCGCTTCAAGGTAGAAGACCTTGATGAATTCTACAGAGGCCTGCGTATGGCTTGCGATAAGTTTGGCGTTGACATCGTAGGTGGTGACACCACTTCCTCACTCACCGGTCTTGCCATCAGCATCACCTGCATTGGCGAGGCTGCAAAGGAAGACATCGTATATCGCAACGGTGCCAAGGAAACAGACCTCATCTGTGTAACCGGCGACCTTGGTGCTGCCTATATGGGTCTGCAGCTCCTGGAACGCGAAAAGGCTGTATATTACGGACAGGTAGAAGACATCCGCAAGAAGATGGCAGAGGCAAAAACACAGGGTGACGACCAGAAGTTGGCAGCCCTCAACAAAGACTTGCAGGAAATGCGTAACTTCCAGCCAGACTTCGCCGGCAAGGAATACCTGCTGCAGCGTCAGCTCCAGCCAGAAGCTCGCGGCGACATCATAGCCCAGCTCCGTGAGGCAGGCATCCGCCCTACCGCTATGATGGATATCAGCGACGGCTTGAGCAGCGAGTTGATGCACATCTGCGAACAGAGCAACTGCGGCTGTCGTGTCTATGAGAAGAATATCCCTATCGACTACCAGACAGCAGTTCAGGCAGAGGAATTCAACATGAATCTCACTACCTGTGCCATGAATGGTGGCGAAGACTATGAGCTTCTCTTTACCGTTCCTATCGGCGACCATGCCAAGATTGAGGAAATGGAAGGCGTGAAGCAGATTGGTTACATCACTAAGGAGAGCCTCGGCAAGTTCCTCATTACCCGCGATGGTCAGGAATTCGAACTCAAGGCGCAGGGATGGAATCCTCTGAAAGACTAGTTTTACGAATCGCCTTCTCTAAGGAAGAAAACCAAAAGAGACGATTTAAGTTAATAAACGTTAAGCAAGAGAAAATGTTTGGTTTTCTCTTGCTCAATTAAAATTTTTGTTGTACCTTTGCAACCGCAAAAAGCAAGATGGTGCCATAGCTCAGTTGGTAGAGCAAAGGACTGAAAATCCTTGTGTCCCCGGTTCGATTCCTGGTGGTACCACTCCTCCTTTCATTTAGGCGGTTTCTGACTTCGGTTAGAGCCGCCTTTTTACGTATTCAGAAAAGGAGATAACAAATGTTACAACATAGAAAGAGAAGGATGCAAGAACGGCATCGTAGCTCATGGCGCTGAGGGAATGGTTCACGACATTACCATCAAGGATACCTATATCTTCTACAATCAGAAGGCGAAGGATATCGATGAGACTTGCAAAATCAAGCTCGAGAATGTGAACTTCGCTACTTTTGCAAAGTAAGGAACCATATCGCAAACCATTCTCTCTAAATGCGTCAAACACTTACCTTACAACGGTAAGCGTCTTTTCGCAGACAGAGAAATGAATATCCAGACCCTCATAAGGCATTCCATAAACCTTATGAGGGTCTTTCTGGTAATGCGGACGAGGATCCTGCGCCAGAACCTCTTTCAAGATTTCAATCTTCTCATCATTCAATCCCTGGCAAATCAGGTATTCCCTTACTTCCCCGGAAATCTCAACATCCAGCTTCGCCCATTTCCGATCATCCACGAATCCACTTCGTGCATCAGAATGACAATCGGCATACACCACGTAAGGCTTGATATCATAGATGGGAGTACCATCCATCAGGTCACCACCCTTTACATGAATGACAGGTCCCTTGCTTGTTTCCCATTCAATACGGGAGATTTTCACGGATGACAATCCGATGTTGTTCGGACGAAAAGGACTGCGGGTAGCGAATACCCCGACCTTCTCGTTACCTCCCAAGACAGGAGGCCTTACAACCGGACTGTTCGCCTTATGCTTATTTGCCGAAAACTCCCAAATAAGCCAGAGAAAATCGAAACCTTCCATTCCTCTGAGGAAATCCGGATTGCGATATTCGGGTTCAAAAACAATCTGTCCTTCCAGTTCAGCCACCAATCCAGCCTGCTTGGGAATACCAAACTTGCTGCTGAACGGAGAACGGAATCTTGCTATTGGTTTTATTTCCATATCTTTATATTATTGATTTTAGTTCCTATTTTCATATACTGGGGTATATTTCCATATATTCCAATGATTACACCTTATTATATATAGTACATTATATATATAGTACGAAAAAAGCGCTCGATTATTTTGTTGTCTCCACAAAATAATGTACCTTTGCACCGTAATAATAACAAGCAATCAATGATATAAAAAGAGAAAACAATGAAAATAGAAAGGCCTCAACATGAGATTTGGCTGCAAAAGCCAGGAGAACTCGGCATCTATCAGCAGATAGAGCGTGCCGGAAGAGTGTGCTACAAGAGTGAGAACAACACCACCAACGACTCGGCTAAGCCATTCGTAGATAGAATGATACAGAGTGAGCACTATGCAATGTTGGAACATGGCACAGTCTATCTCGTATGCAATCATGGGGAGTTACCATTCTATACAAACAACAAGTTCTCTCGCTACCACACCATCGATGGCAAGGATTACATCACTACCAATCTCCGTGTCTTGGCAGAAAACAAGGCACTGGATGATTTGAAATACCTCAGCGACTATGAGGAAGGAAAGCACGAGCTCCGCATCACCGTGCATTTTACCACACAGATTGCCATCACCCGTGAGTACAACCGCCATCGTGCCAACTCTATGGCAGAGCAGAGCACACGCTACTGCAACTACTCCAAGAACAAGTTCGACAATGAAATTACGATCAACCTTCCTACCTGGGTAGAAGAAGAAGGTTATAATGGTTCTCAGGAGAAAGAGGAGTACCGATTGGAAGATATGTGCGCCGACATTGCTGAAGGCAGAGCACAGGAATGGAGCAAGCTCGACACCTGGATCTTCGCCAACCAGGCTGCAGAATATGCCTACATGAAATTGATAGAAGCTGGCTGCAAACCACAGGAGGCTCGTGCCATCCTGCCATTGGATTGCAACACTGAGTTGGTACATACCGCATTTATCAGCGACTGGAAGCATTTCTTCGATCTCCGCGCTTTAGGTACCACAGGAGCTCCTCACCCAGATGCCAAGGTTCTCGCCTTGCCATTGATGGAAGAGTTCAAGGCTAAAGGTTATTTAAAATAGAAAGTAACTACTCAGCACCCCTATGGGCATGAGTAATCGTCTTACTGTTGTACTACAGCAAGAATTGCATTGAATTTAGA